>JAAUPH010000281.1 GCA_012035435.1 Sphingopyxis sp.
CGAAGACCGTGAAGCAGCTCGAGGAAAACCTGGCAGCTCTTGCCCTCGATCTGCTCCACGCCTGCGTACCTCATCACGGGAGCCACGGATCGAATGGCCCCGTAGGCGTCGTTGCACTGGCCCATGTCCATGGAGCCTGGGAAGGCCCAGGTGCTGGCCGTAGTCGTGGCCGTTGATGCGGAACTTGCCGCAGCCGAGCGTTCGCTGGTTGAGGTGAAAGCGGTGAGCATCGCCGCGACTCTCGTGCGTCCTGTGCGCTGGGAAGCGGAAATATTCGGCTTTCGCACCGTGAGCCTCGACATCCGCCAGAACACCACGGTCACCAACCGCGTGCTGCAGGAAATCTGGCACAAGATGAATCCGCTGGCGAAGATGGCCGTTCCCAAGGAAGGCAGTCCGGAATGGACCGCATGGATCGACGCGGAGCGTGCCCGATGATCTGGGCTTGGTCCGGCTTCCTGCTGTTCATCGCGATCGTGCTCGCGCTCGCGAGCGCACTCCGCGGCGTTCTCAAGCGCGACGACGAGTACGCGACGCCCGGTAAGCCGGCGTGTGACTGGGACGACGAGCCCGCGCGCGAGGCTCTGATTGATGCACTGGCCCGCGATGCGTACGCCGTGCTCGCGCTCCTCGACGGGCGCGAGCTGAGCGAACCGATAAAGGAAGCGGCTGCCCTCGTTGCCAGGGTAGTGGGCCAGGATCTCGAGCAGCGCGAAGATGGTGCAGAGCCGCCGCGGACGTTTTGAACCACCCCGAGCGACGCCCCGTTCGTTGCCCTTCAAGCCCGTGACAGCCGACCGCGTGTGTGCGCCGTGTCAGGCGATCGCCGACGCGATTGCCGCCGGTGACGCACTTGGCCCCGACTTCTTGCCGCTCGCGATGTACTTCATGATTTGTCGAACTGGTCCTTGTCGAGGATCAGGATCCCGCCTTTGACCAGATCGCAGAGGTTGGTCTGCAAGGCGCGGGGTTCATGGCCGCGACCTATGGCCGCCATACCGGCAAGACCGGGGTGTGCATCGCGACGCTGGGGCCGGGCGCGACCAATTTTGTGACCGCCGCCGCCTATGCCCAGCTGGGCGGGATGCCGATGATGATGATCACCGGGCAAAAGCCGATCAAGAAATCAAAGCAGGGCCGGTTCCAGATTTTGGACGTCTGCGCGATGATGACGCCGATCACCAAATTTACTCACCAGATGCATTCGGCGGACAATATCCCGAGCCGGGTGCGCGAGGCGATCCGCATTGCCGAGGAGGAAAAGCCCGGCGCGGTGCATATCGAACTGCCCGAGGATATCGCCGACGAACATACCGACAGCGTGCCGCTGCACCGCAGCCACAGCCGCCGTCCCAACGCCGATGCCAAATCGATCCGCGAGGCGGTGCGCGTGCTGGAGAAAGCCAAGTCGCCGGTGCTGGTGATCGGCGCAGGCGCGAACCGGACGATGACCAGCCGGATGCTGCTGCAGTTTATCGAGAAAACCGGCATCCCGTTCCTGACGACCCAACTGGGCAAAGGCGTGATCGATGAGCGGCACCCCAAATTCCTGGGCTGCGCGGCGCTGTCCGCCGGTGATTTCGTCCACCGCGCGGTCGAAGCGTCGGATTGCATCATCAACATCGGTCATGATGTGATTGAAAAACCTCCCTTCTTCATGCGGGAAGGAGGACCGACCGTGATCCATGTGTCGACCAAGACCGCCGAGGTCGATCCCGTTTACTTCCCGCATATCGAGGTGATCGGCGACATCGCCAACGCAATCTGGCAGATGAAGGAGGATATCGTCCCCAGCGGCAGTTGGACCTGCGGCGATTTGCTGCGTTTCCGCAAGGGCGAGGTTGATCATACCGCGCCACTCGCTGCGGACGCGCGTTTCCCGATTTTCCCGCCGCATCTGGTGCAACAGGTTCGCGATTGCATGCCCGACGACGGCATCATCTGCCTCGACAATGGGGTCTATAAAATCTGGTTCGCGCGCGGCTATACCGCCTATCGTCCCAACACCGTACTGCTCGACAATGCGCTCGCAACGATGGGTGCGGGGCTGCCCTCTGCAATGATGTCGGCAATGCTCTATCCCGAGCGCAAGGTGATGGCGGTGTGCGGCGACGGCGGGTTCATGATGAACAGCCAGGAGATGGAGACGGCGGTGCGGCTGGGCCTCAATCTGACCGTGCTGATCCTTAACGACAGCGCCTATGGCATGATCCGGTGGAAACAGGCGAATATGGGTTTTGCCGATTTCGGGCTCACCTATAACAACCCTGATTTCGTCAAATATGCCGAAAGCTATTGCGCGCATGGACACCGCGTGGAATCGTCCGCCCACCTGACCGAACTCCTCGCGCACTGCCGCGATACGCCAGGGGTGCATTTGATCGACTGCCCGGTGGACTATAGCGAGAATGACCAGATTTTGAATATGGATATCAAACGGATATCGAAGGAGATGTGAAGGCAAGCCCCCTCCCTTTCCGGGGGAGGGGTTGGGGTGGGGGCTGTCAGCCTTGCACCATCCCGACAATCCCACCCCGGCCCCTCCCCTAAAGGCGAGGGGGGAGTAGACCATGAACTTGCAATCCACCTATCCCCTCTATCTCAACAACAAGGCGGTGCAACCGAACACCGATCTTGCTGTCACCGACAAATATACCGGCGAGGTTGCGTTTCGCACCGCGCTGGCCACGCCTGATGTGATCGACGAAGCCATTGCGGGCACGGTCCGCGCCGCCCCGCCGATGGCGGCTATGGCAAGCTATGAGCGGCAAGCGGTGCTCGACCACTGCGTCGCGCGGTTTAACGAGCGTCGCGAAGAGCTTGCCTATGCGCTGTGCGTCGAGGCGGGGAAGCCGATTGCCGATGCCGAGGGCGAGGTCACGCGGCTGATCGACACATTTCGCATCGCGGCGGAAGAATCGACGCGCAACTATGGCGAGGTCCAGCCGCTCGACATATCTCCGCGCGCCAAGGGCTATGTGGGCATGTGGAAGCGCGTGCCGATCGGCCCGTGCAGCTTCATTTCGCCCTTCAATTTCCCGCTCAATCTTGCCGCGCACAAGATTGCGCCCGCGATCGCCATTGGCTGCCCGTTCGTGATGAAGCCCGCGTCGCTGACCCCGCTGGGCGCGATCATCATGGGCGAGGTGCTCGCCGAAACCGACCTGCCCGAAGGCGCGTTCAGCATCCTGCCCGCAAGCCGCGACGGGGCGGATTTGTTCACAACCGATGACCGGTTGAAGCTGCTGTCCTTCACCGGCTCGCCAGGCGTTGGCTGGGATTTGAAGGCGAAAGCGGGCAAGAAAAAAGTCGTGCTCGAGCTTGGCGGCAATGCCGCGGTGGTGGTCGATCATGATGCCG
Source organism: Sphingopyxis sp. (assembly GCA_012035435.1). The sequence goes on from JAAUPH010000281.1 coordinate 3,361, forward strand.
ACCTCGACCATGCGCTCGAACGCATCATCTTCGGCGCCTTCTATCAGTCGGGCCAGTCGTGCATCGGGGTGCAGCGGATCATCATTCACGCCAGCATCTATGACAAGTTCCGCGACATGCTGGTCGCGCGCGCGAGACGCTGGTGTCGCTGCGCCGAAACCTCTTGATGACGATCGCCGGTGTGCTCACCGTGCACAACGAAACCTCGACCGGTGTCATGATGCGGCTCGAACGCCCCGACGCCCGCGGCCTGGTGGTGGTCGACGCCACTGCGGATGCCGGCGCTGGCGTCGCGGGCGGCCAGCGTCAGCAGTTCCGGAAACATCGAGCGCGCAAATAGCGCGGGCACACCGAGCGCGTCGCGATACCCCGAGGCGACGAGTGCGCGCCCGATTCCTGATGCCCGACGATGAGGCGTACATGACCATGGACTCGGCGCCGCGCCCTTCGCCGCCATGATGGTCTTCGTGCTGGGGCTGGTGCTGGCGGGGGCGCTTGGGAACCTGTACGACCGGGTGGTGTACGGCGCGGTGCGTGACATGCTGCACATGTTCCCGGGGGTGGAGTTGCCGTTTGGCTGGACTTGGCCGAATGGTTTGCGGGACGTTTGGCCGTGGGTGTTCAACGGCGCGGATGTGTCGCTGTTGGTGGGTGTGGGCGTCCTGCTGATGGGCATCGGCAACGGACTCATCATGTGGGCGCAAAAGAGCATCCCAAGCGGCATCACCGCGTTGCTCGTGGCCACCTTCCCGCTGTGGCTGACACTGGCCGAAGCGC
>JAAUPH010000282.1 GCA_012035435.1 Sphingopyxis sp.
GGCAGCGCGGGCAGCGCGGTGGCCGGGCGCCTCGCGGTGGATGGTACGCGCCGGGTGTGCCTGCTCGAAGCGGGCGGGCGCAATGACAACATTCTGGTCAAGACCCCGGGCTTCATGCCCTTCCTGCTCAAGAACGCCAATTACCGCTTCGAAACCGTGCCGCAAAAGGGCCTGAATGGCCGCACTGGCTATCAACCGCGCGGACGCGGGCTGGGCGGTTCTTCGGCGATCAACGCGATGGTCTATATCCGCGGCAACCGCTGGGACTACGACAACTGGGCGGCGATGGGCTGCGCCGGTTGGGGGTATGACGACGTCCTTCCCTATTTCCGCCGTGCCGAAGCGAACGAGCGCGGGGGCGATGATTACCACGGCGCTGGCGGGCCGCTGTTTGTCGAGGATCAGAAATACGCCAACCCCGTCAGCCATGCCTTTGTCGATGCGGCAGCCGCGATGCAGCTGCGCACCAATGCCGATTTCAACGGAGAGCGGCAGGAGGGCTTCGGCCTTTATCAGGTGACCCAGCACAAGGGCGAACGCTGGTCGGCAGCGCGCGCCTACGTCGAGCCGATCCGCGATGCCGGTAATTTCGCGGTGAAGACTGATACGCTGGTGGAAAAGCTGGTGATCGAGGGCGGGCGTGTCACCGGCGTGCAGGTTCGTCGCGGGGGCGTTGTGCAGTCATTGCTCGCCCGTCGCGGGGTGGTGTTGAGCGCAGGTGCGTTCAATTCGCCCCAAATCCTGATGCTGTCGGGGATCGGTCCAGCCGATCATCTCAAGGCGCACGGCATCGATGTGGTGCTGGATCGCCCTGCGGTGGGCGGCAATCTGCAGGACCATATCGACTATGTCTCCGGCTGGGAGACGGAGAGTGATGTGCCGATGGGCCAGACGCTGAAGGGCACGCTCAAGATGGCCGCCGCGATTGTCGAGCACCGGCGCAAGCGCACCGGGGTGATGACGACGCCCTATGCTGAGGCGGGGGGCTTCTGGACAGTGATGCCCGATAGCCCGGCGCCCGATGTGCAGTGGCACTTTGTCCCGGCGGTGCTGGAGGATCATGGGCGCGAGAAGGTGAAGGAGCATGGCTTCTCGCTCCACGCCTGCGTACTGCGGCCGGAGAGCCGGGGGACGGTACGGCTGGGCTCGGCCGATGCGGCAGCGGCGCCGGTGATCGATCCCAATTTCCTCGACGACGAACGCGACATGGCGACCTTGCGCGCGGGTGTACGCCTGTCGCACCGGATCGCCGAGGCCCCGCCCTTGCAGGCGTTTGGGCCGAAGGATCGCCACCCGGTCGATCTACGTGACGATGCCGCGCTCGACGCGCTGATCCGCAGCCGGGCAGACACGGTCTATCACCCGGTCGGCACCTGCCGGATGGGCAGCGATGCGGGGTCGGTGGTTGATCCGACGCTGAAGGCGCGCGGGGTCGACGGGCTGTGGATTGCCGACGCTAGCATCATGCCGCGCCTCGTCAGCGGCAACACCAACGCGCCGAGCATCATGATCGGCGAACGCGCGGCAGATTTTGTGAAGGCGGCGCTGGCGGCGTAAGGCACCCGCCTGCTGAGGCAGGCAAAAAACGGGCCGGAGGCGTTTACCGCACTCCGACCCAGCCTTCCGGGCTCTCCCCTCCCGAAACTCGTGCCTCTTTCGAAACTCGTGACAGTCTTATGACTCTGATTCGGCGATTAGGAAAGGGGAAAATGCCTTTTCTGACAGCAGCGCTGCCACTTTTTTCGGCAGCGGCTGAAATCGGTCGGCGGAGTGCCATGCGCCCGCCGACCAGCCGGTCAGAAGCTCTTGCGAACTGTCACGCCGATGGTGCGTGGCGCGTTTGTGGAGAAGGCGAGGCGCGCCCGGCCACCGCGTTCGCGGTCGAACGCGAGCTGGGTATTTTCATCAAACAGGTTGCTGACATAGGCAGTGACTGACAGGCCATTATCCCATTCGACCCCCGCGCTCAGCCCGACCAATTGATAGCTGTCGAGTTCGAGATCGACGATGGTCGGCACGGTTCCCGTTGCGCCGCCGAACGCCAGCCCCGAGGTGAAGCTGCGCGGATTGCCCTCTTGATCGCTCGCCTGCGTAAAGCGGGTGCCGACATGCTGCACCGAACCGCGGACGAAGCCGTCGGTCCCCTCGGCCAGCGGGAAGCTGTAATCCGCGCTCGCCGCCAACGTGAATTCCGGCGTCGAGGGCAGGCGATTGCCATCGCGGAAACCGGCGATGACGACGCCAGCCGTGGTGGTCACCGACGAATCGAAGCGTGCCTCAAGCACCGAACCGGACAGCGCCAGATTGAGACCATCGGCGGGTTCGACACTGAGCTCAAATTCGAGGCCGGCGGTATGCGCGCTCGGCACGTTAAAGACGACGCGCGACGAACAACTGCCAGCGTCGGCGGTCATCTGAAGATTTTCGATGTCGGTATAGAAGGCCGCGGCGTTGAAGGTAAAGCCGCCGCTCTGCGCCTTGACCCCGAGTTCATAGTTCCACAGCGTCTCGTCCTCGTAACTGGGGCGGTTGCCATAGGTTAGTGCGTCGACACCGGTTGCCCCGCCCGAGCAGAGCGGAATGTTGAGCGGGTCGTTGACCCCACCAAGCCGGAAGCCCTTTGACGCCTGAGCGTTGACGGTGATGTCCTCGCTCGCCTTCCAGCTGACGAGGAGGCGCGGGGTGAATCCGTTTGACGATGTTGTGTCGGTATTGTTGTCGCCATTGGCGAACAGCCCGCCGGAGATGAATTGCCGGGTCTCGCTGAAATCATAATAGCGCCCGCCAGCGGTCAGCGTGACGACTTCGGCAAAGGTGTAGCTCGCCTCCCCAAAAATCGCGAACTGTTCGATGTCATAAGGGATGTCGGCATTATAGGGTGATTGCAGCGCAAATCCGTTGGCCACCGCCGCGGATGTCCCCGCTCCGAAGCGTGCGTCGGTAAAGGCGTCATAGCCCGGGGTCGGCAGCCGCTGGGCATAGACGCGATCAACCTTTGCGTAGAAAGCTCCGACCAGCCACTGGAACGGGCTGTCATTATCCGACGCGAGGCGCGCTTCGCCGCTCCAGGTTTCAAGATCGGTGGTATCGCGCAGGTTGGAAGGCAGTAGCACCCCGGCGGTCGGGAAGCCGAGATCGACCGAGACCGAGCCCGTCAGCGCGCTGGCGTCGCGGCTGACGAGGATATCACGGTTGGTGTAGCTGCCGATCAGTGTCGCCTGCGCTCCGCCGAGGTCGATGCGGGTGGTGAGGTCGGCGATCAGGGTTTCGTCCTCGAAACCTTCCTTGAGCAAGAGAAACTGTTCGCGCTCGTCAAAGGTGACAGCGGGGCGGGTCGTCGTGTTGGGATTGGCGTAGAGATTGAAAATCTCCTGCCGGTTGAAGCCGTCATATTCGAAGGCTTTTGCCAGACGAGGCGCGGGGTGATCGAGATCGACTCGCTCGGCTCCAGCGTCAGCGCGATGCGGGTGCCGTAGCGGACGCCGTCGTTGATATCCTCGGTGACGCCGCCGCCTTCGCGCAGCGCATCGATGAAGCCGCCAAAGCGAGTGTAATAGCCGACAACGCGCAGCGCCGCGCTGTCACCCAATGGCAGGTTGACCACACCGCGCAATTGGCCGCCGATGTCATCTTCGCCGACGACGTTGAGATTGGCTTCGACAGCGCCTTCGGTGCGGCCAAGACGCGGCTGGTTGGTGATATAGCGGATCGTGCCGCCGATCGAACCTGCGCCGAACAGCGTGCCTTGCGGGCCGCGCAGGGTTTCGAGGCGGTTCAAATCGAAAAGGTCGAGATCGGGAGTGAAGAGCGACAGGCTGATCGCGGTATCGTCGAGATAGATGCCGACCTGTTCCTTGACGCCCGGCTGGTCACGAACGACCTGACCCGCGGAGACACCGCGCACCGACACCTGGCTCTGCCCCGGCCCGAGATTCTGGATGTTGAGCCCCGCGACATTGCGCGACGCATCCTCAAGCGTGACAGCATTGGCACGGGCGAGGTCTTCGCCGGGTTTGGGCGTTGATCGAGAAGGGGACGTCCTGCAACGTCGAATCGCGCAGAGTCGCGGTGACGACGATGTCGTTGCCATCGCCATCGGCTTCAGCAGGTTGCGGCGCGGCCTGTTGGGCCAGCGCA
>JAAUPH010000283.1 GCA_012035435.1 Sphingopyxis sp.
CCATCGCAGGCTTTGTCGCAACCGCAGAGGCCGACCGGGCCCGCCGCGTCGATGGCCAGCTGGGCGACCGGCTCGAACCGCCGCACAAATGGCTGATTACGATTGGCGGTACGCCGCACAAGGTGAAGGTTGGGACGAAGCATATCAAGGTTGACGGCGACGTGGTCGATGTTGCGCTGGAATATACCCCAGGCGACCGGCTCGTGATCGCCGACATCGACGGCGCGGAATTGGCTGTCAAGCTGGCCAAAACCCGCACTGGCTGGCGGATGACCACCCGCGGGCGGGCGCATGATGTGCGTGTCCTGCCATGGCGCCTCGCGGGCCTTGCGAGACATATGATCGAAAAAGTGCCGCCGGACCTGTCGAAGTTCCTGATCTGCCCCATGCCCGGCCTGCTCGTGACGCTGCATGTTGGCGAGGGCGACAAGGTCGAAGCCGGCCAGCCGCTCGCGACGGTCGAGGCGATGAAGATGGAAAACATATTGCGCGCGGAAAAAGCGGGCGTGGTCGCCAAGGTCAATGCGGCGCAGGGTGACAGCCTGGCGGTTGATGCGGTAATATTGGAGATGGCGTAGAGCGGTATGGTGGCGGCAAATCTGGGCGTGTGGGGGTTCAACCAGTCACCACAGCGTCGTCATTCCCGCGAAAGCGGGAATCCATCTCCCACGCTCTAAATTTCGACAGCAGGTGTTGGATTCCAGCTTTCGCGGGAATGACGAACTGATGGTGCGCGTTGAATTCCCACAGCCCCTAATCCACCATAGCGACCGCGCGGATCCATCCGGCGCTCGCCCGTTCGATCTTAACCGGAAAACAGCTTAGCGTGAACCCGAACGGCGGCAGGCTCGCCAGGTTGGTCAGCTTCTCAATCTGGTAATAGGGCCGGATGCGCCCGGATTTGTGTCCTTCCCAAACGATGCTGGGGTCGCGTGTTTCGGCCCAGCGGCGCGCGGTGTGGCTGAATGGCGCGTCCCAGCTCCACGCGTCGGTGCCGACCACTTGCACGCCGCGTTCGGTCAGGTAGAGCGTGGCCTCCGCACCCAATCCCACGCCCTGGTCCGTGAAATTGTCGGTGCCATAGACCGCGCCCGATTGCACCAACACGATATCGAACGGTTGCAGTGCGTAGCCAATCCGCGTGAGCGCGCCCTCCACCTCCGCAGCGGTCACCACATGGCCGTGCGGCAAATGGCTGAAGTCCAACTTGACCCCGGGGCGAAAGAACAGGTCGAGCGGGGCTTCGTCGATGCTGGGCGCAGGGCTGGCCCCGCCATCGGTCGTGGAATGGTAATGCCAGGGCGCGTCCATATGCGTGCCGTTGTGCGTGCTCAACGTCAGTTGCTCGACCGCCCAACCTTCGCCGTCGGGCAAATCTTCACGCGTAAGGCCGGGGAAGAACATCGCGATCTGCTCCCACGTGTTTTCGTGGGTCATGTAGGTCACTTGCGGGCGCATCACGGGCGGGTCGCTGATGACGTCGTTGGTGATCGGGATCGAGAGATCGATGAACTGGGTCATAGCGGAATGGTGCCGCGCGGCGGGGGCTTGTGCAACCCACATTGCAGGGTATGAACAGGGCATGATCATACCCCGCCTGTCCTGAGCTTGTCGAAGGACCGTTCTTTCTTCTCACCGTTGAAAGACAAGGACAGCCCTTCGACAGGCTCAGGGCGGACGGGAGGGGGGAGAATGTGGGTGTCTGATTTGGCCATCGATCCGAAACGCGACCGGCTGGTCATCACGGCATCGGCACTGGGCACTATTTTCGAATGGTATGACTTCTTCGTCTACGGCATCCTTGCCGCGCTGATCGGAAAGCTCTTCTTTCCCAGCGACAGCGCCAGTGCCGCGACCTTGCTCAGCCTGGCGACCTTTGGCGCCGGGTTCGCCGTGCGTCCGGTGGGGGCGGTGGTGTTCGGCTATCTGGGTGACCGGATTGGGCGCAAATACACGTTTCTGATCACCATTACGCTGATGGGCGTCGCGACCGCTGCTATTGGTTTCCTGCCGACCTATGCGAGCATCGGGCTGTGGGCCGCAGGGCTGCTGGTGTTCTTGCGCTGTCTGCAAGGGCTGGCGCTGGGCGGCGAATATGGCGGCGCTGCGATTTATGTTGCCGAGCATGCCCCACCGGGCAAGCGCGGCCAATATACCAGCTGGATACAGGCATCGGTCGCTGGCGGCTTTTTGCTGGCCGTCTGTGTGGTGCTGGCGACCCGCACGTCGATGTCGACCGAGGCGTTTGAGGCATGGGGTTGGCGGGTGCCTTTCCTCGTCTCGATCCTCCTCCTTGCCATTTCGCTGTGGATCCGGCTGATGTTGTCCGAGAGCCCAGTGTTCAAGGCGATGAAAGAAGCGGGCACGGTTTCGAAGAATCCGTTCGTCGACAGCCTGACTTATCCTGGCAATATCAAACGCATCTTTATCGCGATGTTCGGCGTCGCGGCTGGTTTGACGGTGATTTATTACACGTCGCAATTCTATACGCTTTATTTTCTCACCGGCACCGCGCGCGTACCCGAAATAGACGCGCTGGGATATATGGCGGTCGGCGCATTGCTGGCGGCGCCTCTGTATGTCGCGGCGGGCTGGCTTTCGGATCATTATGGGCGCAAGCGCATTTTGCTTATTGGCTATGCGCTGTCGATGGTGCTGACCTTTCCGCTCTTTTGGGCGATGGCGGATGCGGCCAATCCGGCGCTGTCAAAGGCGACCGCGACATCGCCGGTGACGCTGGCAATGCCTGAGTGTGATTTCAACGTGTTCGCAGGAAAACAACCGACCGATTGCGGCAAGGCGCTGAACTTCCTGTCCAAACGCGGCATCAGTTACAGCAAGGAAGACGCCGAAACGGTAACGTTGAAAGTCGGCACCGCCAGCGTCGCAGGGTTCGACGAAAATGCCTATATCGCCGCGCTTGAGGCTGCAGGCTATCCCGACAAGTCGGACCCCGCGCAGCGCAACGGCCTGCTCATCATCCTGATCGTCGCGGCGCTCGTTGCCTTATCGGCGATGACCTATGGTCAGGTTGCGGCGATTTTGGTGGAAATGTTCCCGGCCAAGATCCGCTACACTTCGCTGTCGATCCCTTATCATATCGGAACGGGCTATTTCGGCGGCTTTTTGCCGTTCATTTCGCAGTATATCGTGGTGACGACCGGCGGCGCGTTCAACGGGCTGTGGTATGGCATTGGCGTGACCGCGATGGCCTTTATCGTCAGTGCAATCTGGCTGCCCGAAAACCGGAACGCGGTCCTCGACTAGGTTGGACGAGCGGGCTAGGCGCTCAAGCATGATCGCGATCCCCGCCCCCCTGCGTCTGCGGCTCGACAGCGCAGCGCTTGTTCACAACTGGCGCTGGTTGGCGCAGCAGAGTGGCAGCGCTGCCACTGGTGCGGCGATCAAGGCTGACGGTTATGGACTGGGCGCGCGCGGGGTTATGGAGCGCCTTTATGCTGCCGGTTGCCGCGATTTCTTCGTGGCGACGTGGGCCGAAGCAGCGGCATTGCAACCCGTGATCGGCAACGCCAACCTGTCGGTGCTTCATGGTGTGCGGGCTGCCGATATGCCGGTCGCGCTGCGTGAAAAGGTTACTAAAGCGATTCTCGATATCAACCCGAACGATCCGGTTGGCAAGGAGATTCTCACGCTCAACCGCGCTACGAAATACGTCCCAACCAAGCCGGAGAACTACAAAGGTCTTGAGGCGGCGGCGCGTAGCGCGGGTTTATTGAAGTAATCAAGTAACACCGCCTTGCAAATCAAACTCACCAGGGTCGCGGCGCGTCATCCAGCAGCAAAGTCGGACGCGCTCGCGGCGATCCGCGAGATCGCGATCGAGATTGCGCAAGGCGAGCAGGTTGCCGTCATCGGCGCATCGGGCTCGGGCAAAACGACGCTTCTGCACGTGCTCGCCTGCGCGATGCAACCCGCGAGCGGCACGCTCGAGCTCGACGGTGTGTAGCCCCGTTCGGGGGGAGTGTTGGCTTTCCAGTTCTCTCGGGGTCCTACTACTTGTCTGTCTTCTCTGTTGCGTGTTCTCTTTTCTCTCTTCTAGATTTTATTGCACTTCACGCGCCGTGATTCACGCTGCCTATTTCTGAGACTCAAGTTGCGTACGCACTTTCACTTCT
>JAAUPH010000284.1 GCA_012035435.1 Sphingopyxis sp.
CGATTTCCACGCCCTTGTCTTGAGCACGCGGGCGAATCGTGTCCGCGGCGCCGCGCACCCAGCGCGCGAAGCGCGCGACGTGCGGGTAGATGCCGGGCATCTCCGCCATCACGATCACCGCGGGGCCCTGACCCGAGACGAAGACGCGCTTCGTCTGGCCGAGGAAGGTCAGCGCGCCGTCGCCATCCATGCGGCCGCGGTCGCCGGTCTTCACCCAGCCTTCTGGCAAGATGGCGGCCTTTGTTGCTTCGGGATCGTTGTAATAGGCCTTGAACGCGCCGCCGCCACGGAATTGAATCTCGCCGGGCTGTCCGCGCGGCAGCTCGGTGTTCGTTTCCGGATCGGCGATGCGCACATTTCGGTTGTCGACGACAACGACAAGATCGTGAACGTCTTCGACAACGGCAGACTGGTTCGCACGATGCCGACGTCGATGGGAATGGGCGGAATCGAGACCGTCGGCGGGAGGACGTTCTCCTTCTGGACGCCACCGGGCATCTACACCGTGCTGGTGGAAGGCGATGACACCAACGAACCCGTGTCAGACACTGTGCGCGGTATCCTTGACGGCCATATCGTGCTCGACCGCGCCATTGCGCGCGCTTGAAGTTGCGCGCCGCTTCGCGCACTCCTGCTGGATGAATACTGACATTCAGCCTGCACGGCACCGGGATCATCCAGCAGTCATTGCGACGCTGGCCGACGCTTTCTTCTGCGATCCCGCAATGCGTTGGATCATGCCCGATGATGCGAAGCGCCGCGCTATGTTGCCGAAGCTGTTCCGCATTCTGGTCGCGTCCGATGATCGCGCGGGACTTGTGGCACGCTCCGCCAATGATGAGGCGGCGGCGCTGTGGCGCGGACCAGGGCAGGCGGCGGGCGGCGCGGCCGAGTTTTGGCTATCGCTGCTCCCCTATCTGGCGGTATTGCGCACGACGCTTCGGCGTGCGCTCAAATAGCTGAGAGCATCGATGCGCATCGACCTGCAGGCAACTACTGGTACCTCCACTTCGTCGGCGTTCGCGGCGAGCATCAGGGCAAAGGCCATGGCGGCCGCATCATCCGCGCGCAGACGGTGGTAGCCGATACCGAGGGGCTGCCCTGCTGGCTGGAAACCGCAACGCCGGACAATGTGCCGTTATACCAGCGGTTGGGATTCGTCACGCAGGCAGAGTGGGACGTGCCGGGTCGGGGCCCGCATTTTTGGGGGATGATGCGGCCCGCCCTTAATGGGTGATCAAGCCGCTTTCCGCAGTTCCATCCGATCCCAAATCTCGGCCAGCCCAGCGACCAGTTCATCCATCATCTCGCGGGTGTGCGCCGGGCCTGGTGTGAATCGGAGCCGTTCGGTGCCGCGCGGCACGGTGGGATAGTTGATCGGCTGCACATAGACGCCATATTCGGCGAGAAGGATGTCGCTGATGCGCTTGGCGCGGACCGGGTCGCCGACCATCAGCGGGACGATATGGGTCACCGAATCCATGACCGGTAGTCCAGCACCTCGCATCGCGTCTTTGAGATAAGCCGCGGCCGCCTGCTGTGCGTCGCGCTCTTCGCTCGACGCCTTCAAATGCTTCACGCTGGCGAGCACGCCGGCGACCAGCACTGGCGACAGGCTGGTGGTGAAGATGAACCCCGGCGCATAGCTGCGGATCACATCGATGATGTTACGGTCAGCCGCGATATAGCCGCCCATTACGCCAAAGGCCTTGCCCAGGGTGCCTTCGATAATCGTCACGCGCGCAGCCGCCTGATCACGGTCGGTAATGCCGCCACCGCGGGGGCCGTACATGCCGACAGCATGGACTTCGTCGCAATAGGTGAGCGCGTTATATTTTTCGGCCAGGTCGCAAACGGCATGGATGGGCGCGACGTCGCCGTCCATCGAATAGACGCTTTCAAAGGCGATCAGCTTGGCCACCGCCGGATCGTCCGCCGCCAGCAATTCTTCGAGATGCGCCAGATCATTGTGACGCCATACGCGCTTTTCGCAGCCCGAATTGCGGATACCCGCGATCATCGAGGCATGGTTGAGCTCGTCCGAATAAATGATGCAATTGGGGAGCAATTTGCCCAGCGTACCGAGCGTCGCCTCGTTCGAAATATAGCCCGAGGTGAAGAGTAGCGCGCCGTCCTTGCCATGCAAGTCGGCCAATTCTTGCTCCAACTCTATGTGATAGTGGGTGTTGCCGCCGATGTTGCGCGTGCCGCCCGAGCCCGCGCCGACATCGTGCAAGGCTTCTTCCATCGCAGCGACCACCTTGGGATGTTGGCCCATCGCAAGATAATCGTTCGAGCACCACACCGTGATGGGTTTGGGGCCGTTATGCCCGGCAAAGCAGCGCGCGTTGGGGAAATTGCCCTTGTTTCGCAAAATGTCGATGAAGACGCGGTAGCGCCCCTCTTCGTGCAGCCGGTCAATCGCCTTGGCAAAAATATGGTCGTAATTCACGCTGTCGCCCCGCATTGCGTCTGGAGTTGCGCTCGGATTTCTTTGCCCCTTAGCGATCTGTCGCCGCCAAAGCCAGTGCGAACGAATCGCAATTTTTCGCTCACTCAGATCGACTGTATGCGCGTCAGACCAAAGGGGGCGAGCAGCTTAGCCGAGGGTGGCAAGCGCGTGGGATGACGGGTGAAAAGTGCCAACCCCGGCGGCGGCGTGCTCGGCCATGCCTGTCCTTCGGTGAGAGCGGCAACCCGGCGTGCGATGCCATCGCTGCCATCGACAAAGCGTAAATGAGGGGCTGCGGCCGCCAACTCGTCGAGCAAAAGGGGGAAATGAGTGCAGGCCAGCACCACCGAGTCGAGCGCGTCGCCGCCCGATTGTGCCGTCAGGCCAGCGAGCGCCGCAGACACGACGGCGGGATCGACGGGCATTTTGCGCAATTTCGCCTCGGCAGCGTCGACAAGTTCCGGGGCAGCATGGCGCACTACGGTGCAGTCGCTCGCAAAGTCGGCCGAAAGCCGGTCGACATAGGGTTGGCGGATCGTGGCCGCCGTACCGAGCACGCCAATCACCCGCGACCTGCTGGCCAACGCCGCAGGTTTGATTGCGGGGACCGTCCCCACCACCGGCAGATCGAGCACGGCGCGGACATGGGCGAGTGCGATTGTCGATGCGGTGTTGCAGGCGATCACAGCGAGGCGCGGCTGATAACGCTCGGCAAGCTTGCCGAGCAGCGCGCAGACCCGCGTCGCCACCTCAATCTCCGTCTTTTCGCCGTAAGGGATGCCGGCATAGTCAGCAGCGTAGATGATAGGCGCTTGCGGCAGAAGTTTGCGGGCCGGGGCCAGCACCGACAGTCCGCCCAGCCCGCTGTCGAGAAACAATATGGGAGCATTGGAGGCAGGGGCATTGACCATTGCGGCGCGGGATAGGGCTTTGCGCCAAGGCCGACAAGCCCGGCGTTGACGGTCGCTGGTCTGCCCTCCACAAGCATCGTCAATCGCGCGAAGGCGGAAATTTATTTTGGGGCATAGCGGACGTGACCAACTATCTTATCCTCGCTGGCTTAATTGTCGGCGGCTATCTTTTGGGATCAATCCCCTTTGGCGTCATTCTGACGCGGCTGTTCGGTGCGGGTGATCTGCGGCAGATCGGGTCGGGCAATATTGGCGCGACCAACGTGCTGCGTACCGGGCGCAAGGGACTGGCGGCGGCGACGCTGATCCTGGATGGCGCCAAGGGGGCGGTTGCGGCGCTGCTGGCGGGTCATTTCGTCCCTCAATTTGGCGACAGCGCGCCGATGCTGGCAGGCGCGGCGGCGTTTATCGGGCATTGCTATCCCATATGGTTGAAGTTCAAGGGCGGAAAGGGCGTTGCGACGCTGCTGGGGCTGTCCTTTGCCTTTGCCTGGCCGATTGGGTTAGCGTTCGCATTGATATGGTTGCTGGCGGTGCTGGTGACCCGCATCTCGTCGCTCGGCGGCTTGATTGGTAGCCTTGCCGCGCCGGTCACGGCTTTTGCCATTGGCGAGCATGGTTTTGTGACCGGATTGCTGGCGCTGGTTGTTCTGGTGTTTTGGCGGCACCGCGAGAATTTGGCCCGGCTGCGGGCCGGGACCGAACCGCGCATTGGCGGCAGCAAAGCACAGTGAGTGACGCCGAGCGGTTCGCTGCGCTGCAACTGCTGCG
>JAAUPH010000285.1 GCA_012035435.1 Sphingopyxis sp.
ATCTTTTTCGTCCCGACGTGGATTTCAACCTCGGGGTTCGCGAGAATGTTGCGATACCACCCCGGGGTGCTGTGGCGCGCGCCCTTTGAGGCGATGATGAAGTAACTGCCGCCGTCCGTTCCGTAGTAAAGCGGGAATATGAACTTCTCGCCGGACTTGCGGCCGGTGGTGGTCAGCAGCAGCGACGCCACCTCGCCGGCCATCAGCGAAATGGCCAATCCCTGAAAGATGGGGTCTGCCAGGATGACGGCAGACCCGACAATTGGCCAAGGGCGGTCGCGGCGAACATCCTGATCGGATCGCTGATCGCCACCACCAGCGCCTGTTCGCGGCGGCGGTCGACGACGCCGGCCTCGCCTACGTCCACGTCTTTCCGTTTTCGCCGCGAGAGGGAACGCCCGCCGCGCGCATGCCGCAGCTTAGCCCTGTGCTCGCGCGCGACCGGGCGGCTGCCCTGCGCTCAGCGGTCGCCCGCCAGCATGATCGGCTTCGCGCCGATATGCTGGGCACCCCGCAACGCATGCTGGTGGAGAATGACGGCCTGTCCGGTCATGCGGAAAATTTCGCGCGGCTTTTATTGGACAAGGCCGCAGCACCGGGATCGCTGTGCGGCGTCACCGTCACCGACATCCAGGGCGCGGCCCGCGCCCACGCATTTGAGGTTGCATGAGCGAGAATAGCTGGACCGAACGCCTGTTTGGCGGATTGAAGCGCACATCGGCGCGGCTGGGTGAAAATCTGGTCGGTCTGACCGGCAAGGCAGTGCTCGACGCCGATGATCTTGATCGCATCGAAGAAGCGCTGATCACCGCCGACCTTGGCCCGGCGATGGCCGCGCGGATCCGCGAACGGCTCGCGGCTGGACGTTTTGAAGCGCCGCTCGATGACGCCCGTCTGCGCGTCATCTTGGCCGAAGAAATCGCTGCTGTCCTGACGCCCGTCGCCGAGCCGCTGGAGATCGACGCCTTTCCACGCCCACAGGTCATATTGGTCATCGGGGTCAACGGGTCGGGCAAGACCACGACCATCGCCAAGCTCGCCCATCTGTTTCAGGAACAGGATTATGGCGTGATGCTGGTCGCGGGCGACACATTCCGCGCCGCTGCCATCGGCCAGCTGAAGGTTTGGGCCGAACGGCTGGGGGTGCCGATCGTGTCGGGACCCGAGGGCGGTGATGCGGCGGGCATTGTGTTCGACGCGGTCAAGCGCGCCACCGCCGAGGGGATCGACGTGCTGATCGTCGACACTGCTGGCCGGCTGCAGAACAAGCGCGAGTTGATGGACGAGCTTGCCAAAGTGCGCCGCGTCCTGGGCCGACTCAACCCCGCTGCGCCGCATGACGTTGTGCTCGTGCTCGATGCCACAACCGGGCAGAATGCGCTCGCGCAGATCGACGTGTTCCGCGAGGTGGCGGGTGTCACCGGCCTCGTTATGACCAAGCTTGATGGCACTGCACGCGGCGGGGTGCTGGTCGCCGCCGCCGAGCGTCACGGCCTGCCCATTCACGCCATCGGCATTGGCGAGACGATTGATGATCTGCGGCCGTTCAATCCCGCCGACCTTGCCAACGCCATTGCTGGAAATTTAAGATGACCGAAGAAACCGTCGGAGCAACGCCGCCCAAGAAAGGTGGGATGCTGCCCTTTCTGATCGATTTTGGTCCGCTGCTGATCTTCTTTGCGGTCTTCAAGCTCACACAGGAGGGCGACGGGGCCTTTGCCGCAACGGCCGCCGCGATCCGCGGCACGCTGGCCTTCATGCTGGCCATCACCGTCGCGCTGATCGTGTCGAAATGGAAATTGGGCCGAGTGTCGCCGATGCTGTGGATGTCGGCGATCCTGGTGATCGGATTTGGCGCGCTTACCATCTATTTTCACGATGAAAAGTTCATCCAGCTCAAGCCGACGATCATCTATGCGGGCTTTGCCGCGATCCTGCTAGGCGGCTGGTGGCGCGGGCGACCAATGCTCAGATATCTGCTTGAGGCGGCGTATGACGGGCTGGACGAAGCGGGCTGGATGAAATTGTCGCGCAACTGGGGCATTTTCTTTGCCAGCCTCGCGCTCGCGAACGAGGTGATGCGCGCCACGATGGACTTTGACCTGTGGCTGACGGTCAAGGTGTGGGGCATCACCGCCGTCACCTTCATCTTTGCGTTGACACAAATACCGCTGATGATGCGCCATGGGCTGGCGCTGGGCGAGGAGGCGGAAAAGGCGTAAACGCCTTGACCAAATTCAAACCGCGCGCATAAGCCCGGCCAAGACCGAATAAGAGGAAGTGATCATGGCGAAGTTTTTCGGAAATCTGCATGCGGTGCTGGTCGTTGGCTTGTTGCTGACCTTTGCCGTCATTTTCAGCCTTAATCCCGAAGGGGCCAATGCCAATGCGCTCTTGCGCTGGCTGCACACGTTCGTGGGCATCGTCTGGATCGGCCTGCTTTATTATTTCAATTTTGTGCAGATCCCGACCATGCCGACGGTTCCCGCCGAGCTGAAGCCTGGTGTGTCCAAATATATTGCCCCTAAGGCGCTGTTCTTCTTCCGCTGGGCGGCGGCGCTGACGGTGCTGTTCGGCCTCGCGATTGCAGGTGGCACCAAATATCTGATGCCCGCGCTGATGCTGCAAGAACCCTATACGCTGATCGGCGTCGGCATGTGGCTGGGCCTGATCATGGCGTTCAACGTCTGGTTCGTGATCTGGCCCAACCAGAAAAAGGCGCTGGGCATTGTACCGGCCGAAGACGCGGTAAAGGCCAAGGCCGCGACCACCGCGATGATCTTTCGCGGATCAACACGCTGCTGTCGCTGCCGATGCTTTATACGATGGTCAGCTTCAACGGCGGTTGATCAGACAATCTGTTCATCCCAAAGGCCGTCCGGAGCGATCCGGGCGGCCTTTTTTTGGTCAGGCGCCCGCCGCCACCGCCGCGGCATGCGCCGCGCCATTTTCGACATAATGGGCAACGCCCATCGCCATGCCCATCGCCATCATGTCGTCTATGGTCTTGACCATCCGCGCCGGTCGCCCTGTCCACAGCTCGCGCGGGCCAATTTCTTTGTGCTGCGACAGCAGCGCACCGGCCCCCAGCATGGCGTCGCTGCCGATGACACAGCCGTCCATGACGATCGCACCCAGACCGACAAAGGCCCGGTCGTGCAAGATGCAGCCGTGGATCATCGCCATATGGCCGACGAGCACATCTTCGCCGATCAGTGTTGGATAGCCCTGCGGCGGGCGGCCCGGGCCGGGGCCGTCGCAGTGGATGACGCTGCCGTCCTGAATATTGCTGCGCGCGCCGATCTTGATCAGGTTGACGTCAGCACGGATGACGCAATTATACCAGATGCTGACCTGCGGCCCGATCTCGACATCGCCGATGATGCGGCATCCCGGCGCGATAAAGGCGCTGTCGTCGATGCGCGGGGTTTTGCCGTGAATGGCAATGATCGAGACATCTGGACGCTGCATATCAATCCAAACCGGGAACAAGCCCGTCCCATTTTACCGCCGACAGGATAGAGGCATAGTCATCGGTCCAACCTTTGAAACCCGGAACCGCCCTGGTCGCCGTCCAGACGTTTACCGCATCAGCTTTGCCGCGTGCCACCAGCGGCCCCGTCAATGCTGCAAGCCGCGCGGGATCGTCTGAAAATGCCACCCAGGACGATGGTGTCGCCCCCTTATCCTCCGCCGCCTTGACGGGTGTATCAAGCCGAATAGCCGTTGCCCAGCCGCGCCGCCGCGCTTCATCTGCCAAGACCGGTTCAAGGTCAAAGAAGCGGTTGGAGATATGCACGACCAATATGCCGCCAGGCTTGAGCGCATGATCATAAACGCCAAAGGCCTCGCTGGTCAGCAAATGCAGGGGAATGGCGTCCGATGAAAAGGCGTCAATGACCAGAACCTCATAGGTCGCGGCCGGTTGTTTAGCGAGTTCGATCCGCGCGTCACCAACCAATATGCGGGCTTCGGGCGCGCAGCGGGGGACAAAGGCGAACTTGTCACTGTCGCGCGCGATATCGACCATCGCCTGGTCGATCTCATAAAAATCCCACTGCTGGCCCGGCTGGCGGTAACAGGCGAGCGTTCCCGTGCCCAGCCCGACGATGCCAACGCGCGCGCCGCCGCCG
>JAAUPH010000286.1 GCA_012035435.1 Sphingopyxis sp.
TGTGCCGGGAATACGGCATCGAGTTGAAGCCGAAGGGCAAAGATCACTTTGCCTCGTGCCCGTGGCACGAGGACAGCGATCCGTCGTTCTCGGTGACGCCGGGCAAGAACCTGTGGAACTGTCTCGGAGGCTGCGGCGGCGGGGACAACATCCAGCTTGTCATGCGTTGCGAGAAAATCAGCTTCCGCCGGGCGGCGGAAAAGCTGGCGGCGCGCGCGGACTGCATGAACGGGTGCGCACCGCGCGCAAACGCAGCGTATCATCGACCCGCTGGCTCGAACGCCAGCTCAACGACCCCTATGTTCGCCGCGCGCAGGCCGAAGGCTATCGCTCGCGGGCTGCTTACAAGCTGATCGAACTCGACGAGAAATTCTCATTTCTGACCAAAGCGCGCACGATCGTCGATCTGGGGATTGCGCCGGGCGGCTGGTCGCAGGTCGCCCGCAAGATGAACCCGCGCGCGGCAGTAGCAGGGATCGACCTGCTCGAATGCGCGCCCATCGCGGGCGTGACCATATTGCAGCAGGATTTCATGGACGATGAAGCACCCGAGGCTTTGCTGGCGGCGCTCGGCAACGCGCCCGATCTGGTGCTGTCCGACACTGGCGGCCAATACCGTTGGCCACCCGCAAACCGACCATTTGCGCACCATGGCGCTGGCCGAAACCGCCGCCGATTTTGCGGTCCGTACGCTCAAACCGGGCGGTGCCTTCGTCGCCAAAGTATTCGCGGGCGGTGCCGACCGCGATCTGCTGAACCTGCTCAAACAAAATTTTACCAGCGTCAAACATGCCAAGCCCCCCGCCAGTCGGAAGGGCTCACCGGAACTTTTTGTTGTGGCGCAGGGGTTTCGCGGCGCAAAGCCCACTGCAATCGTAGAGGATTGACGCTTGGCGGCAGGGGTTTAATCGCAAATTCATCAACGCTGCCGTTAAGAGCAGTTAGCAGATCAACCGGGGAATATATATGCGCGCAAGTGTCGCCTCGATCACCATTGCAGCGATGCTGCTTGCCAGCTGTGGCGGCGGCGGAGGCGGCGGATCGGCGCCGCCCATTAGCATCGCCCCAACGCCAACTCCGACCCCAACACCGCCGCCAAGTTCGGGCTGTTCGCTGACCGAACGCCAGACCTTTGCCCGCAATGTCATCAACGAATGGTATCTGTTCCCGTCCGATGTTGCGACCGCGACCAATCCTGCCAGCTTTACCAATGTCGATAATTATATCGACGCGCTCGTCGCCCCGGCGCGCGCGTTGGGCAAGGACCGGTTCTTCACCTATATTACGTCAATCGCGGAAGAAAACGCCTTCTTCTCCAGCGGTGCCAGCGCCGGACTGGGCGTCCGCCTGTCCTACAACAGCGGTGCCCGCCGCCTGTTCATTGCCGAAGCCTATGAGGGCGCACCCGCACTTGCCGCCGGGATCGACCGGGGCACCGAAATCGTCGCCATCGGCACGACCAGCGCCAATCTCCGCACCATCGGCGACATCGTGGCCGCAGAGGGCTCGGCGGGCATCAACACGGCGCTCGGCCCCAACACGGCGGGCACCGCCCGGGTGCTGCGGATCAACAATGGCGTAGGGCCGGTCGAGGTCACGGTGACCAAGGCGACCTTTTCCATCGATCCAATCTCGGATCGCTATGGTGCCAAGATCATCGAGGATGGCGGGCGGCGCTATGGCTATCTCAACCTGCGCACCTTCATCTCCTCGGCCGACCCGCAACTGCGTGCAGCATTTCAGGATTTTCGCAATCAGGGGATCAGCGAACTGATCATCGATTTCCGCTACAATGGCGGTGGGCTGGTTTCCACGGCGGAACTGATGGGCGACCTGCTCGGCCGCAACCGTTTTTCAACCGAAATATTCAGCCGCACCGATTTCCGCCCCGAAAAGGCCGCGAACAACGAACGCGATTTCTTCTCGCCGCAGCCCGAATCGATCGCGCCGACCCGCATCGCCTTCATCGGCACCGGGTCGACTGCATCGGCCAGCGAATTTGTGATCAACGGCATGCTGCCCTACCTCGGCACCGATATGGCGCTGGTGGGGGCCAACACCTTTGGCAAACCGGTGGGCCAGATCGCCATCGACCGTGCGGCATGCGACGATCGGATGCGCGTCGTCGCTTTTTCAACCGGCAATGCGGCAGGAACTGGGGATTATTTCAACGGGCTCGCCAGCAAGGTGTCGCGCACCTGCGCGGCGGCGGACAGCGTCAGCGCGCCGCTGGGCGACGCCCGCGAGACATCGATCCGCGCGGCCATCGACTTCCTGGCCGGACGGTCGTGCACCGCGATTGCCGATAATGGCGTCCAGTCGCAATCGGTGGGGCAGCGCGCGCTGAGCGAGGAAATGATCCCGCTGGTCCCCGCGCAGCCCTCAGCGGCGCAGCGCGAGATTCCGGGGCTCTTCTAAAAGAAAGCCAGCAGCACAACGCCCAGCAGCACGCGGTAGACCACAAACACCATCATCGTTGCCTTGCGCAGGAAGTTCATCAGAAACGCCATGGTGGCGAAGGCCGCCACGAAAGTCAGCGCGCCAGTGACGATCGCATCCCACTGCATCTGCGCGGTCGCGTCGGCCAGGTCGAGCGCGGCGAGAGTGCCTGCGCCCGCGACCGCGGGGATCGACAGCAGAAAGGAAAAGCGCGCCGCTTCGACCCGCTTATACCCCAGGAAGCGCGCCGCCGTCATCGTCACGCCCGACCGGCTGGTGCCGGGGATCAGCGCCAGCGCCTGCGCACAACCGACAATGATCGAATCGCGCAGCGTCATATCCTCATAACTACGCTCTTCCTTACCGAATTTGTCGGCGATACCGAGAAGGATGCCATAGATGATGAGGTTGATCGCAACGAGGTGGGTCGAACGAAAACTTTCCAGCATGTCATTGGATTTGAGGATGAATCCGACCGCCACCGCGGGGATGGTACCTATCACAATCCACAGAAACAGATTGCGCTGCGCCGGATTCTTGCCAATGCCGACGGTCGCGAAGCCGCCCTGCGCCAACCCGCGCACATCGCGCCAGAAATAGATGATGATGGCCAGCAGCGAACCGATATGGACGGCAACGTCGATCAACGGCCCCTGATCGGGCAGCTCGGTCAGCTTGGGGATCAGGATAAGGTGGCCCGAAGATGAAATGGGCAGAAATTCGGTAATGCCCTGAATGACGGCAATCAGCAGCTGCTGGATAAAAGTCATGATAGATCCTGTTTCTGGCGTAGCGCGCGCCTAGCCTTGCGCGCCTATCCTGTCCAGCTTCAGCCGAGCAGCCGTTCGACGAACCAGATGCCGGCGGTGATGCCGATGCCATAAGCCATCCAGCGGATGACATGCGCCTCAAGCCGGGCGGCATAGCGGCGGACGAGGGCGAGCAACGCGACCCCCGCCAGCACAATGGCGATCTGCCCCGCCTCAACCCCCAGATTGAAGGCGAACAGCGCCATCGGCACCTCGCCTTCGGGCAAGCCGATTTCACCGAGCGCGCCCGCAAAACCAAAGCCGTGGAGCAAGCCAAAGCCAAAGGCGACGACCCACGGCGCACGTTCGGACAGGCGCGGCGCGTGCGGCTGTTTCTTGAGCACCTCGACGGCGAGAAACAGGATCGAGAGCGCAATGACGCTTTCGACCGGGGCGGACGGCAAGCCCATCAGCCCGAGCGTCGTTCCGACGAGGGTGAGGGAATGGGCAATGGTGAAGGCCGTCACCGCCCCCGCAATCCGCCACACCCCACGCAGCAGCAGGACAAAGCAGAGTACGAACAGCAGGTGGTCGTAACCAAAGACAATATGCTCAATGCCGATGACGAAATAGCTTGCCGCAACCTGCCACCGCTCGGGCCCTACCCGCTCTCGATCGCCGGGCCGGCGCCCGCCAGCCAGTCCTCGTACTGCTCCGGCTCCATGACCGTGACCGAGCCGATCATCCGCGAGTGCTCGACGCCGCAGAACTCGGCACACAGGCCCTGGTAGACACCCCGGCGTGTCTGCCTGGATGCGCCAGACATTCGACATGCCGGGAATGGCGTCGACCTTGCCGGCGAGGCGCGGCACCCAGAAGGAATGGATGACGTCGCGGCTCGTGACCACGATGTCGACGGGCGAGCCGCGGGCAGATGCA
>JAAUPH010000287.1 GCA_012035435.1 Sphingopyxis sp.
GCCGCCCCCATCCGGAGTGTCTCCGCCATCGGGCGTATCGCCGCCGCCGTCCGGGGTGTCTCTGCCACCATCAGGCGTATCTCCGCCGCCATCGGGCGTGTCGCCGCCGGGATCGGCCTCTGGATCGTCTGGATCGGGCACATCGACGTCGTCGTCAGGATCGTCGGGGTCTTCGGCGTCGTCATCGGCTGGCTGGGCTATGGCGATGTCGGGCTGCATCGTGGCCGTGATACCGCCGCCAAGCGCAAGGATGGCGGCGGACATAATCAATTTCTTTTTCACGACCACCCACTCCGTCATTGCAATGCTTTACAGCCCCGTCATCCCGCGTAATGATAAACGCACAAATATTCCATTGGATCAATGATTCAGGCCGACGGAATATTTCCGCAATGTGACTCGTTGGAAGGCTGACAGGGAAAATGGAGTCAATCGTGCGGACCAAGCAAGAAATTGCCGCATTAATCCCTAGATTGAGGAAATTTGCCCGGGTCCTGACCGGCAACATGGTCGACGCCGACGATGTTGTTCAGGCCAGTCTGGAGAAAGCAATGCGGAATATCGATCAATATCAACCCGGCACTCGGCTCGACAGCTGGTTGTTCGCGATCGCGCGCAACCAGTGGATCGATGACCGCCGCCTGGCGCGCAATCGCAATCCTCATGATGACGTCGACGACATGGTCGATCTGACCGGTGACGACGGACGCGAGGAAACCGAGACCCGCGACATGCAACGCCGGGTGCGAGCGGCGGTGAACACACTGCCGCACGAGCAGCGCGAGCTAGTGGGCCTCGTGATGCTCGAAGGCTTTGCTTATCGCGAAGCCGCTGCGATGCTCGATATTCCCATCGGGACGGTGATGAGCCGCCTGTCGCGGGCAAAGGCCGCGCTGGCGAGTGAGCTCGCCGCGGTGGGGGGAATATAATGACCGAAGTGAATGACGCCATGCTGCGCGCCTATTTGCGCGGCGAACTGGCCGGCGATGCCATGGACGCGGTTGATGCCGCGCTGGCGGACAATCCGGCGCTGGCTGACCGGCTCGAAATGTTGGCCGATCAAGATGATGGAGATGAAGATATGCTGGCTGACATGGTGCGCAATGCCTATGCGCCGATTGATGCGATGCCGGTTCCGGCGGCGCTGACGGCCGTGGTGGCTGAGGTTTCAAACGCTGCAAGCAATGTGGTCGATTTTTCGGCCGCCGCAGCCGCCCGGCGTCTGCCGCGTTGGGGCTGGCCCCAGATGGCGTCGATGGCGGCGTCGCTCGCGATTGGTTTATTTGTTGGTCAGGCCTATCTGGGCGGTGCTGGGCCGGGCGATGCACTGGTCGTCGCGTCCGCCGACGGAACAAAGCTGGCGCCGCAAGTGGCAGCGATGCTGGCTGAGGCGCCGAGCGGGGTAAAACAGCAGCTGGCCGGGCTTGGCGAAGGTCAGGTGGTGATCAGCTTCCGCGACGGGGATGGCCAGCTTTGCCGCCAATTCCAGATTGCAGGATCAGCGACCATTACGGATGCCGTATCATGCCGCGCCAATGGCAGCTGGTCGGTGGAGGCCGTGGCCACGCGTGACGCCGGTAATGGCGGTGTACGCACGGCATCGGGCGATGCTGCAGCGCCAGTGTTGGCAGCTGTCGATGCGATTATCGCCGGTGACGTGCTGGTGGGTGCTGATGAAACGGCGGCGCTGGTGAAGAAGTAACCGCGCTGCTCACATATCGTGCAAGAGTAAGGCCCCGTCCTCAATGAGGACGGGGCCTTTTTTCATCGATGGGGAGCGCTCAGATGGTAAACTGCAGCTCAAGTACCGCGACCAGGCCGTTGTCGACGTTGCGATTTCGGCCCAACTGCGTCTCCTTGAACTGCACCACATCGGCGCGTAGCTGGAAATTGCGCGACAGCGCGTAAAAGCCGCCGATGCCAAAACTGCGGTTAACCTGATCGCCGGAGATGGTTGCCGCGCCGCTGAACGAAGCGCCCCAATTATCCTCGACCCAGCTGACACCCATATTCACTTCCCACTGATCGAAATCGCGGTCGAGCCGGTTGCTGTTGCCGCGGTTTACGTAGGCTCCGCCCAGGCGTAGTGGACCACGTCGCGCTTCGGTGCCCACGCTCCAGCTGCTGAGATCGGCGCGGGTAGTGATGGGATCGGCATTACCAAAGGCATATCCGCCGCTCAGCCCCAGGATCCAGTCGCCGACGGGTTGCTGAAACTGCGCGCCCAGTTCGACCGGGTTTTTCACGATCGTGCGCGCGCGCGGATTTAGTGCATCTTTATTTTGCCGAAAACGCGGCGACCAGCTGACGCCGGCGCGAAATCCGCTCACGGGCGGCGAGAGATAGATGACCTTGAACGCGTCACGGGTATCGAGCGCCGAGAGCAGCGCCTGTGACCCGGCGTAGCGGGAGGCGTCGCCGCGGATCTGGCCCAGTCCGATAACGGGCGCGTGGAAGGCCAGCACATCGGCAGGACCGTCCTGAAGCCCGACTTCGAGCCGACCATAGTCCGAGGCGACAAAGCCATAGATTTCGCCGGTGTTCAGCGTTTCGGTTTCGCGTTTGCGGTTCGAAATTTCGACATTGGCGCCGATCAAAATGCCGTCGTCGGACGTCCATTCGCCGTTAAGCCGGGCGAACAGGTCGACGGTGCCGTCGTTATTTTCGGTTGTCGGATCATCATCGTCAAAGATCGCGCCTTGCACGGCAGCACCGCCGGTCAGACGCAGGTCAAAGCCGCCGGACTGAATCCGCAGCTCTGGAATTTGCGCCATCGCGGGCGTTGCAAAAGCCGCCGAGCCGCACAGCGCTGCAGCCAGCGCGGCGCGGTTGCTTGTCGTCATCATCATGTAATCACCCCTGTTTTTAAGCCGTGAGCGGCCATATTTCTTTATTGCCCCCCACCAATGTGTCGGCGACGATGTTCAGCATGTCGGTGCTGCGCGCACAAATGCCAAAATCATGCACGCCATTGGCAAGCAAACGTAAGTTAACGCACGAGGGCTGCCCGAGTTCATTCGCGGCCGCTTTCATCGCCTTGGTCCAGCGTTTGGCACGGCGCAACCGCGTATCACCCTGCAGCATGTTGATCATCGGCGTCTGACGGACCGATCCGTCGATGCGCAGGTCATGATCGCCAACAATCACGGTCATCGGCACCGACAGCGCGGCGCGCAACCGGGGTTCGGCCGGACATCCTTCGCCCATCCCAAAGGGCCAGGGCAAGTCTTGTTGGGGCATCAGATACCAGCCCGCCGACACCGACACGACTGACCTGACATATTCGGGGTATAGCATGGCAAAGCGATGCACGAATTGTGCTCCGCCCGAAAAGCCGAAGAGCGAGAGCAGGTCGCAATCGAGACCATAGTCATCGCGCATCGCTGCGGCGAGCGCGAGCATGGCGATATCGCTGCGGGTTTGCCCGGGGCGTGCGACCATCTGCTGATATTTGCCGAAGCGTCCCTTTTCAAACAGCGGCGCGACGATGTTCCATCCGTTGAACGCCGGATTTTCGGCGAAGCGTGCAGCGATTTCGGCAGCGTTGCGCGAAATGCCATGGACGACGAACAAGACCGGAGCGCTTGGCCCCCGCAGCACCAGATAGGCATCGGGGCAATCGCTGCCGCGCGATGCGATGAAGCGCGGGATCATATTGGGATTGGGCATCGGACGATCCTTTCAATCAAGGGAGGTGACAGCGGTGCGACGCGTTAGCGCGGCGTTCAGCCGATCGAGGGCGATAACCCCGGCGCTATGCGCATGCAGCGCGCGGGCAAATTCGACGCTGCGCGCAGCGATAAAAGCGATCATCGCAAGCGCGGCGACCATGTCGGCTGCCGTGGCGATGTGGCCGTGCTGGCCAACCACGAGCAGGAGCGCCGCGAGGCACTCTGGCCTGCCATCCGCGGTGGGGTGAACCGGACGGGGTCCCCCAGCCGGGGCTCTTCGACCTTGATCACCCTGGCGCCGAGGTCGGCGAGGAGGCGGGAAGTCAAGGGGCCGGGCAGGTAACGGCTCAGATCGACGACGAGCTGTGCATGCTCGCGTCCGAGCACCGCGTCGGGTTCGTCTTGACGGTCGCCGATCAACCGAGTCGCGCAGACTTCGACTGGCACTGCACC
>JAAUPH010000288.1 GCA_012035435.1 Sphingopyxis sp.
CTCGATCCCAAGCGCGTCGTGCTGGCCGACCAGCGCAGCGTCGCCGCGCGCCATGTGCTCGACGCGCGCGGGAGCGGCGATTTTTCGATGCTGGAGTGTGGCTTGCAGAAGTTTTTGGGCCAGCGGCTGACGGTGGCGGGCGGGCATGGGCTGACCCGGCCGATGGTGATGGACGCGACCGTCGACCAGCTTGATGGCTATCGCTTTGTCTATTGCCTGCCCTTCGATGCCGAGACGGTGTTTGTCGAAGACACATATTATGCCGACACGCGCGACCTTGACCCGCCCGCGCTGCGCCAGCGGATCGCCGACTATGCTGCAGCGCGCGGGTGGCAGGTCAAGGCGATCGACGGCGAGGAAATTGGCGCTTTGCCCGTGGTGATGGGGGGCGATTTCGACCAATTATGGCCGCCCGAGGATGATGTCGCACGGATCGGGGTGCGCGCCGGGGTGTTTCAGGCAACGACCGGATATTCGCTGCCCGATGCGGTGCGCTTTGCGGCGTTGCTGGTCGAGGCAATCGATGCGCCTGACCTGCCCGCACGGCTACGCGCGTTCGCGGCCGAGGCGTGGCGGCGGCAGCGTTTTTACCGCATGCTCGACATGATGTTGTTCCGCGCGGGCGAGCCTGCGGAACGCTATCGCATATTGCAGCGTTTCTACCGGCTACGGCCCGGACTGATCGAAAGATTCTATGCCGGGCAGTCAACCAGCGCGGACAAGCTGCGAATTTTGTCGGGGAAGCCGCCGGTGCCGTTCTGGCGCGCGGTGAATGTCATCAGGGGTTTCGAGTGGGTATGAACAGGACGGCGATCGTCATCGGGTCGGGTTTCGGCGGGCTGGCGCTCGCCATTCGTTTGCAGTCGGCGGGGGTCGCCACGACGATTATCGAAGCCCGCGATAAAGCGGGCGGGCGCGCCTATCATTGGCAGCGGCAGGGCTTTGTGTTCGATGCCGGGCCGACGGTGGTGACCGACCCGCCATGCCTGAAAGAATTATGGGATTTGTCGGGCAGCGACATGGCAGCGGACGTGACGCTTGACCCCGTGATGCCCTTTTACCGGCTCAATTGGCCCGACGGGACGAACTTCGATTATTCGAACGATGCTGCCGCGCTGGATGTGGAGATTGCCAAGCTCAACCCCGATGATGTCGCGGGCTATGCCAAGTTCCTGGACTATTCGAAGGGGGTGTATGAAGAGGGCTATGTTAAGCTGGGTTCGGCGGCGTTCCTCGACTTTGCCTCGATGATCAAGGCTGCGCCTGCGCTGATGAAATATCAGGCGTGGCGCAGCGTTTATTCCATGGTGTCCTCCTATGTGAAGGATGAACGGCTGCGGCAGGCTTTGTCGTTCCATACATTGCTGGTCGGCGGCAATCCGATGAACACCAGCGCCATCTATGCGCTGATCCATACCATCGAAAAGGATGGCGGCGTGTGGTTTGCGCGCGGCGGGACCAACCGGCTGGTCGCGGGGATGGTCAGCCTGTTCGAGCGGCTGGGCGGGACGATCCGGCTCGACGATCCGGTGACGGAGATCACCACGACCGGCGACAGGGCGACGGGCGTCAGGACCGCGAGCGGCTGGGAGGGCAGCGCCGACATGGTCGCGTCGAACGGCGACATGATGCACAATTATGCTGCACTGCTGAAGGGCCACCCACGTGGGAAGCGCGGCGCGGCGGGGCTGCGGCGCAAGCGCTGGTCGCCGTCGCTGTTCGTGCTGCATTTCGGGGTGAAAGGCGAATTTCCCAATGTCGCGCACCACAGCATCTTGTTCGGCCCGCGCTACAAGGGGTTGCTGGAAGACATCTACAAAATGGCGTGGTGGCGGACGATTTCTCGCTCTACCTCCACCACCCCAGCGCCACCGACAAGAGTTTGGCGCCCGAAGGCTATTCGACCTTTTACGTTCTCGCCCCCGTTGCGCACATGGGCAAGGCCAAGGTTGACTGGGACGGGCCGTTTGGCGAGCAATTCGCCGACGCGATCATCGATGAGCTGGAGCGACGAATGATCCCCGGCTTGCGGGAAAATCTGGCGACACGATTCCATTATACGCCCGCCGATTTCGGCCGCGATCTGAACGCGCATCTGGGCAGCGCGTTCAGCCTGGAGCCGGTGCTGTGGCAGTCAGCCTATTTCCGCGCGCACAACCGCGATGATGTGATCAGCAATTTATATTTCGTCGGTGCCGGCACGCATCCGGGGGCGGGGATTCCTGGCGTGGTGGGGAGCGCCAAGGCGACGGCCAAATTGATGCTGGAAACGGTTTAGGCCCCTTTACATTTTCGTCATTCCCGCGAAGGCGGAAACCAACTGATGCCTTTGCAAAAAATAGCACGGGCTGGAGATGGATTCCCGCCTGCGCGGGAATGACGATGAATGGAATTCATGTTGCAACGCCTCGCAATCTATTGTGGCTCGGCCACGCCCGCTGATCCTGTTTATATCGAAACCGCGCGCGCCGTTGGGCGCGGGCTGGCCGAGCGCGGCATCGGCGTAGTTTATGGCGGGGGCCGACTGGGCCTGATGGGTGCGGTCGCGGACAGCGCGCTCGAGGCGGGCGGCGAAGTCATCGGCGTGATCCCCGAGGCGCTGGTGGGCAGCGAGGTCGCACATCGCGGCTGCACTGAATTGCATGTCGTCCCCGGCATGCACGAACGCAAGCGACTGTTCACCGACCTGTCCGACGGCTTTGTGACGATCCCGGCGGGGTGGGGACAATGGACGAGCTGTGGGAGGCGATCAGCTGGGCGCAGCTGGGCTATCATGCCAAGCCCGTCGGGGTGCTGAACGCAGTGGGCTTTTATGACCAGTTGATCGCTTTCAACCGGCACATGATCGACGTCGGCTTCATCCGCAGCGCGCATGCGGGGATTATGATCGTTGACGACGCGCTGGACGGGCTACTGGCCAGGATGGCGGCGTATCAGCCGCACGCGCCAATCTTTGCGATGAAGGCGGATGATTTGTGAAATGGGCGCGCAAAAATAGGGACAGTCCCTATTTTTTCGGGGGCAGCTGATCTTGGCTGCGCAAGATGAACAAAAAATAGGGACTGTCCCTATTTTTGGTAGGGCTGCTCTCGTGGCCCATGCCCGGGATAGCATTGCGCGGGGATCGAAGAGTTTTGCGCTGGCATCGAAGCTGTTCGACCGCGTAACCCGCGAGCGCGTGTGGCTGCTCTACGGCTGGTGCCGGGCGTGCGACGATCTGGCCGATGGGCAGGATCATGGCGGAGCGATGGGGCAAGTCGCCGATCCGGCGGCGCGGCTGGCAGAGATAAGGGACAAGACGGCGGCAGCCTATGCGGGGCAGGTCACCGGCGACCCGGCGTTTGACGGGCTGACGCAGCTATTGACCGAAGTCGCGATCCCGCAGCATTTTGCCGATGATGTGATCGCGGGTTTTGCGCTCGATGCCGCCGACTGGCACCCGCGCACCGAGGATGATCTCCTCCAATATTGCTATCATGTCGCGGGTGCAGTCGGGTGCATGATGGCGGTGGTGATGGGCGTCGCCCCCGACGATGACGATGTGCTCGACCGGGCCTGTGATCTGGGGCTGGCGTTTCAGCTCGCCAATATCGCGCGCGATGTGGGCGAAGATGCGGCCGCGGGGCGCTGTTATTTGCCCGATGATTGGCTCAGCGAGCTCGACATTCCGCCGGGGCAGGTGATGCACCCGGCCTATCGTCCGCGCCTTGCGCAGGCGAGCAAATGGCTAGCCGATATGGCTGAGGAGTATGAGGCGAGCGCGCGGGTCGGGACGGCGGCGCTATCGTTCCGCTCGGCCTGGGCGGTACAGGCGGCAGCCGGGATTTATGGTGATATTGCACGAGAAGTGCGGGCGCGCGGCGCCGCAGCGTGGGATGCACGCGTGGTCACGACGCGTGGCCAGAAATTGGGGCATATGTGGACCGGGATTCGCGCCGCGATGGGACGGGGGCGGATTGTGGGGGCGGCGCGGAGCCCGGGGTTGTGGCGGCGGGAGCGGAATTCACAACGGTTTGCGGAAACCCAATCCTCTCCGGAACGGGGAGGATTTAGAGCGTGATGAGAAGAAGTTTTGCGCCGTGACGGAGCCGATTTGGCCGAGCGCGAGGAGCGAGGAGTGA
>JAAUPH010000289.1 GCA_012035435.1 Sphingopyxis sp.
CGGCGGGGCCTTTTGCGCAGTGGCGGGAGCGGCGACAAGGGCGAGCGCGGCAAGGCCGCCGAGCAGGATGGCTTTGGTCATATCATGGTCATACCGCACAGTTGCGCAAAATCGAGCGAGAAGTTGGTCGTGGCTGTGGTCGGTTGCAGGCAGGCGCCAACCCCTCCCTTACGCCCGTCCACCCCTTGACGCCAACCGCGACGCAGCCCAGCCTGTCCCGCATGACCCATTTCGACGACTGGCGGGCGCGTTCGCCCTATTATGACGAAACCCATGAGGCGCTGGCCCAGTCGGTGCGGCGCTTTGTCGCACAGGAGATCGCGCCGCACATCGACCGCTGGGAAGCCGAGGGCGAGTTGCCGCGCGAGCTCCACAAGAAAGCCGCTGCGGCTGGCATCCTCGGTCTGCGCTATCCCGAAGAATATGGTGGGCATAGCGACGGCTTCGACGCCTTTCACGGCCTGGTCCTCACCGAAGAGCTGGCTGCGGTCGGCGCGGGCGGGCTGGGGGCGAGTTTGATGACCCACGGCATCGGCCTGCCCCCCATCCTTGCGCTCGGCTCAGACGAATTGAAGGGGCGCGTTGCCCCTCCCGTGCTGAGCGGCGACAAGATCATCGCGCTGGGCATTACCGAGGCGAGCGGGGGCAGCGACGTCGCCAACCTTAAAACCACGGCGGTGAAGCAAGGCGACCATTACATCGTCAACGGCGACAAGATGTTCATTACGTCAGGCATGCGCGCCGACTGGCTGACTTGCGCGGTGCGCACCGGCGGCGAGGACGCTAATGGGAGGGGCGCGGGCGGCATTTCACTGCTGCTGATCGACATGAACGCAGACGGCGTCGAGCGGACGCGGCTCGACAAGATGGGCTGGCGGTGCAGCGACACAGCCGCGATCCATTTCACCGACGTCCGCGTCCCCGGCGCCAACCTGATTGGCCCCGAAAATGGCGGCTTCATCGGCATCATGCGCAATTTCAACAGCGAGCGATTGGGCATGGCGATGGGCTGCTGCGCCTTTGCCCGCGTCGCGCTGGCGGAGGCGGCGGCATGGGCGCAAGACCGCGTCACATTCGGCAAACCGCTGGTCGGTCACCAGTCGATCCGCATCAAACTCGCTGACATGGCGCGCCAAATCGACGCAACACAGGCGTGGGTCGACCTCGCCGCATGGCAGGTCCAGCACGGCAAAACCCGCCCCGCCGACTTCGCGATGCTGAAGGTGCAGGCCACCCGCATGCTCGAACATGTCGCGCGCGAGGCGGCCCAGGTGCTGGGCGGCGCCAGCTATATCACCGGCAGCAAAGTCGAACGCATCTACCGCGAAGTGCGCGTAAATGCGATTGGGGGCGGGAGCGAGGAGATTATGCTCGACTTGGCGGGGCGGCAATTGTTTGGGGGTGGGCGTTAAGGCTATTCCGAGTATGTCGTTTCATTGTTGATCTAACTGAAATTTGTACCTAGGAAAGGGACAAATAAAGCATAATAATCTAATTACATTAACATTAACAACGCTATAGAGAGATTCATTTTATGCCATCTAACCAGACATGGTTGAAGACGCATCCGTGGATCACATTTGAGATTGATTTGCGTCAGCTTCAACCTCTAACTTGGATCGCTCTTGGTGAGGCCCAGTCCAAATCCCAACATTTGGCTGGTGTAGCCTTGAAACCCGAATCTGCGGCGGAGTTGCTACGAATTTTTCTGGCCAAGGGAGTTCATGCTACAACCGCAATTGAGGGAAACACGCTGAGCGAGCAACAGGTCCGCGACAGAATAGAAGGCAAAGAGGTCGTGCCCAAGTCGCAGCGCTACCTCCAAACTGAAGTCGACAATGTACTTCGATTGTCAAATTCGATTGCAAATGACGTAGCGAAAAATGGGGGTGTGGACATCGCCATCGAATCAATTTGCCAGTATAACCAGGAGCTATTAGCAGAGCTCGAGTTAGACGATCACGTCAGCCCTGGCAAATTTCGCAAGATGGTTGTTGGTGTTAGCGACTATCGCGCGCCCGAGGCTAAGTTCCTTGACGGATTGATGGAGCAATTTTGTAATTGGATGAATGGATCGAATTTTAGGCCACCTGATCCAAACCAGAAAATTGCCTTTGGTGTAATTAAGGCTATTGTTGCGCATCTGTATCTTGCTTGGATTCACGCATTTGGAGATGGAAATGGGCGTACGGCGCGTGCGATGGAAGTTCGCATATTGATGGAAGCTGGCGTGCCAATGACGGCTGCACATTTGCTAAGTAATCACTATAACCAAACAAGAACAGAGTATTACCGGCAGCTTTCGCGGGCGTCAAAGAGCGGCGGTGACATTAAGCCATTTCTCTCATATTCAATCGACGGGTTTGTAGACCAGTTAAGATCGCAAATCGAAATTGTAAGAGAGTATCAATTTAACATGGCGTGGGAAAACTATGTTTATGATAAATTCGGTAAGAACAAGAGTTTTTCTGATAAACGACAGATTAAACTTCTTCTTGCGCTTTCGAGCTATGGAGATTGGATAGAACGCGTTCAACTTCGCCGTCTTAATGTTGAGATTGTTGAAGAATATTCGTCGAAAACAGGGAAGACACTGACTCGTGATCTTAATCGACTGGTTATTGAAGGTTTGGTAATTAAGTCGGGCAATCGAGTGAAGGCGAACAAGTCGATGATTTTGGCCTTTTTACCAACACAGCATGCTGGCGATTGAACTGAACTATGAACGCCCACACCCCCTTCCCCGCTGCCGCCGAGGCGATTCTGCCCGACCTCGTCACGCTCCGCCGTGCGATTCATCGGGAGCCGGAGCTGGGCCTGCACAATCCGCTGACGCGCGACAAAATCCGTGCGGCGCTTGATGGCCTGCCCATTGAATGGCGCGAGGGGCCGTCGACGACCGGGCTGATCGGCATCTTGCGCGGCGGGTCGGCGGGGGCGGGGTCGAACACCCGTACCGTGCTGCTGCGCGGCGATATGGATGCCCTGCCGCTGACCGAGGATACCGACCTTGAGTATAGCTCCTCCACGCCCGGCATCATGCATGCCTGCGGGCATGACAGCCATGTCGCGATGCTGGTCGGCGCGGCAAAGCTGCTGTGCGATGCCCGCGAGCGGCTGAACGGCACGGTCATGTTCATGTTTCAACCGGGGGAGGAGGGACATCATGGCGCGCGCTTCATGCTTGACGATGGCCTGATCGACCCGTTGCCCGACGCCGCCTTTGCACTGCATGTCATGCCCAATGCACCGCACGGGATGTTTTCGACCAAGGCGGGGCCGCTGCTCGCCTCGTCCGACGTGCTGACCATCGTCGTCAAGGGCGCCGGCGGGCATGCGTCGATGCCGCATGATGCGGTCGACCCGATCCCCGTCGCCTGCGCCATCGTCACCGCGATTCAAACCATGATAACGCGCCGCGTGTCGGTGTTCGATCCGGCGGTGGTGACGATCGCCAAGATCACCGCAGGCACGACGAACAATATCATTCCAGAGACCGCCGAACTGCTCGGAACGATCCGCACGTTAAGCCCCAAGCGGCGCGCGATGGTGGCGGACGAGCTCACCAAGCTGGCGCTCCACATCGCTGCCGCGCATCATTGCACCGCCGAGGTACATATCGAGGAGGGCTTTCCCGTCACCATCTGCGACGCCCGCGCTGCGGCTTTTGCCGAGGATGTCGTGCTCGATCAGTTTGGCGAGGCGAGCTGGCGCAAGATGGAGCATCCGGTGATGGGCGCCGAGGATTTCGCCTATGTGCTCGAAAAAGTGCCGGGCGCGATGGTCTGGCTCGGCGCGAGCCATGAGGGCAGCGACTGGCGCGCCTGTTGCGGCCTGCACAGCAACCATATGGTGATGGACGACAGCGTGATGGCGCGCGGTGCGGCGTTGCATGCGGCGCTCGCGGAACGCTTTTTGGCGCAAGGGTTCGGGGTACAAGTCCCTCCCCTTTAGAGCGTGATGAGCAGAAGTTTGTGCACCGTGATTGCGGCTGGAAGCGTCCGGCAGGCGCGTTGCGCCGGGCGGGCTGGGTGCCCGTCCAAGCAGCGCAACGATGTCCGGGGGCTTCCAGCCGCAACCCCAGGGGCCGGGCCGATTTTGGCCGAGCGCAGC
>JAAUPH010000290.1 GCA_012035435.1 Sphingopyxis sp.
CGGAGGAAGCTG
The DNA here is from genome assembly GCA_012035435.1 of Sphingopyxis sp. Next base: position 13 of record JAAUPH010000290.1, read on the forward strand.
CTCCTGAAGTCGTTGCCGAAGAAGCGCCTGCACCCGAAGCCGCCGCCGAAGAAGCCCCGGCTGCTGAAGCCGCCGAAGAAGCCGCTCCAGAAGCAGCCGCTGAAGAAGCACCTGCCGCCGAAGCTGGCGAAGAAAAGGCCGCAGGCTAAGCCTTGGCTGACGCGCATCGCCCCGTTACGCTTGCCGCCATTGCTGGCGCGCATGGCGTGCGGGGCGAGGTGCGGCTCAAGATGTTCGGTGAAGGCGCGGATGGCCTGCGCGCCTTTCCCCATTTCGATGCGGGCGAGCGCCGCCTGACACTAAAGAGCGTCCGCCCCGCCAATCAGGGCGCGGTCGCGGCCTTTACCGAAATTACGACGCGTGAAGCCGCTGAGGCGCTGCGCGGCACGCTCCTCACGGTTCCGCGCAGCGCGCTGCCGCCGCTTGGGGAGGGCGAATATTATCATCATGACCTGATCGGCCTTCCGGTGGTCTCGACCAGCGGTGAGGCTATCGGTCTGGTCGTCGCGGTCGAAAATTTCGGCGCGGGCGACATCCTCGAAATCGAACGCTCGGCCGAACCCGGCAAAAAGGCCCAGCGCTTCATGGTGCCGATGACCACCAAAGCCGTGCCCGACTGGGGCGATGCGGTCACGATCAACGCGGACTTTATTGCCTGACAGCAATGGGACTTCCCTGGCGGTTATTGGCGATATGATAACTCTTTCGTCACCCCGGGCTTGACCCGGGGCCCCGCTTCCGTGACTTTGCGAGAGCGGGACCCCTGGTCAAGCCCGGGGTGACGGGTAGGTCTTGAGCGCAGGAGATTGGGGATGCGGGCATTATACTCTCTGGCGACCGCGCTGTTACTTACTGCCCCGGCGGCCGCTCTTGCCCAATCCACGCCCCCTACCATCGCCGCCATCAAACCCGACATGGACGCCGCGTTCGCCGACTTCATGCGCGACAATCATGTCCCCGGCGTCGTCTATGGCGTCGTCCGCACCGACGGGCTGGCGCTGGTTGGGGCGCAGGGCGTGCAGGATCTGACGGTCAAGCGCCCGGTTACCCCCGACAGCCTGTTCCGTATCGCCTCAATGACCAAGGCGTTCACGGCGCTTTCGATCCTCAACCTCCGCGATGATGGCAAACTCCAGTTGGACGATGTGGCGGAAAAATATGTCCCCGAAATGCGCCGCTGGACCTATCCGACCAAGGACTCGCCCCGCATCCGTATCCGCGATCTGCTCCACCATGTCGGCGGCCTCGTCACCGACGATCCATGGGGTGATCGCCAGCAGGTGATCACCGACGCCGAATTCACCGCGATGATCCGTCAAGGCGTACCGTTCAGCCGCCCGGTTCAATCGAAACACGAATATAGCAATTACGGCTATGCCCTGCTCGGCCGCATCATCGCCAAGGCGTCGGGCATGCCCTATCGCCGCTATGTCGAGCGCAGCCTGCTGACCCCGCTCGGCATGGCCAGCAGCGGGTTTGAAGTCACCGACGCGCCGATCGAACGCCGCGCCATCGGCTATCGCTGGGAAAATGACGCCTGGGCCGAAGAACCGACAATGCGCGACGGCGCATTCAACGCGATGGGGGGCTTGCAGGTCAGCGCCAGTGATTATGCCAAATGGGTCGTTTTCCTGCTGTCGGCCTGGCCCGCGCGCGATGATGCCGATACCGGACCCGTCCGCCGCGCGACCGTGCGCGAAATGGCGCAAGGGCTGAATTTCGTCACCATCGCCCAGCGCAGCGGCAAAAGCGGACCCGACGCATGCCGTCAGGCGGCGGCCTATGCGATGGGCTGGCGCGTGGCGCAGGATTGCGATCTGGGACTGACGCTGGCCCACGGCGGAGGCTATCCGGGCTATGGCAGCCATGTGATGCTGATGCCCGACTATGGCACCGCGGTGTTCGCCCTGTCGAACCGCACCTATGCCGGGCCCAGCGGCCCCGCATGGGACACGGCGGTGGCGCTGCACAAGGCAGGGTTGCTGAAAATACGCACGGAAACCGTCTCCGCCGCCGTAACAGAAGCGCATACCGCCGCAATGCAGGCTTATGCGTCAGGCACCCTCGCGCCGCTCGACGGAAGGCTGGCAAACAATTTCCTGCTCGACCGCAGCCCCGAAAATTGGGCGAAGACGATCGCGCGCTTCAAGGAACAGGTGGGCGAATGCGCCAGTATTGACAATATCCGCGCCGATGGGGCGATGGCGGGCATCTTTCGCTGGAATTGCGAACGCGGCCAGCTCGACGGGCAGGTGCTGCTGGCCCCGACGACGCCCGCGACGATTCAGGCGTGGCGGATGCGGGTGGTGGCGCGGCCTTGATTGACTTTTCGCCGACTCGATGTATATACAGAGCGTATATACGGAGCAGGATATGGCCAAGGAATATAAAGCCAAGGTTTTCAAATCGGGTAATTCGGTCGCGTTGCGGCTGCCCAAGGAACTTGGCCTGAAAGAGGGCCAGACGATGGTGCTACGCGAAGAGCGTCGCCAGTTTATCTTCGAGCCCGAATTGATGCCGCGCAAGACCATCGACGTCAGCGGTTTCGCCGGATGTGTTCGCGGTCAGGGTTTCAGACATGGGCCGTTGTTCATTCCTCGATGTCGATGGCCAGGGCCGGGCAGGCCGCGGCGGCACTGCGGACGCTGGGTGCTTCTTCGGGAGAAGGGCTTTCGTTGAGCAGGAGGACGACGCCGTCGTCGTCGCGCTGAGAGCCGCGAACGCGGCGAAGCGCCTTGAGGGAGGGGTCCGCATCAAGAGCACGACCTTGGCACCGCGTGCTCTTCAATCTCGAGGCCGGACGCCTGAAGCTCGATCCACGCACGGTGGTCGTCCTCGACGAGGCGCATCCCAAGGTTCCCCAAGGCTTGTCGATCTGGGAGCTCGGTGTCTCGGCAGATCCCAAGCGCAAGGCCGACGCCGACTACCAGAAACGGAAGCTCGAGCAGCCCGCTAGCTCGGTCGGCCCGGTCGACCCCGCCAGCACGACGTTCGTGTTCGTATCGCTGCGGCGCTGGAACGCGAAAACGGAGTGGCTGCAAGCGCGGCAGGCTGAAAGGTTCTGGCTCGACGTCCGGGTTCTCGATGCAGATGACCTCGAAGCGTGGCTCGAGCAGGCGCCGGCAACCCACGTTTGGCTATCGTGCCTGCTCGGCCGGCGCCCGGAGGGTGCGGACGACCTGGAAGCCTGTTGGCTGGACTGGTCGGCGAGCACGAGCCCGCCCCTGTCGCCCGGGCTCATGTTCGCCGGACGCGAAACCGCACTGAACGAGATTCGGCAGTGGTTTACCGCGCCTGAGCGGTCGACCCTCGGCGTGGAGTCGGAATCGCCCGAGGAGACGTTGGCGCTCGTCGCCGCTTTCGGACTTCCAGCTCTCGCGCAAACCAACGACGGGTTTGGGCTCGAGCGCGGGGAGTATGCCGTGGGCTTTCGGCTGCTCATGAGCAAGGGATCGTGCATCGTGACATCAAACCGGCGAACGTCATCTTGGTGGACAATGACGGTCGCCGTTTGTAAAGCTGCTTGACTTCGGCGTGGCCAAGAGCGTCCGGGACGTGGAGCTGAGCATGACCGCCACCGGCGCGCTGATGGGTACTCCCTACTACATGAGTCCCGAGCAGGCGGAGTTGACCAGCCTGGACATTGACACGCGCACGGACATCTACGCGCTCGGGGCCAGCTTCTACTTCCTGCTGGCCGGGCACCCGGCGTTCCCCAGCGGGACCGTCTCGCAGAAGCTGCTGTGGCACCGCACGAAGGAGCCGACGCCGATCCGTCAGATTCGCCCGGAGGTGCCCGACGCGCTCGTTTCGATCCTCGCGAAGATGATGGCGAAGGACTTCGACCTCTTGCTCGCGACCGCCAAGGAAACCAGCGTACCCCTGCCCCTTTCAGCGCTGATCCGACAGCTCTACGCCGCCTCGATCGCGCAGGGTCGCGGCGAGGACGATTTCTTCGCGCTCACCGCGGTGATCGAGGCATGGCGGGCCTGAAGCCCGAGACACCAGCGGGTGCGAAATCATGAGCACCGCGCTGCGTAGCCTATTGTTCGTCCCATGGCCGTCGCGACGTATGCCGGATATGGACAATCCTAA
>JAAUPH010000291.1 GCA_012035435.1 Sphingopyxis sp.
GCCGGGGAAGTCGTCCTTTGAGCCCCTACCCTTCAGGGGAGAGGTTGGGGTGGGGATTGTGAGCTGCTGCGCAGCCGACAGTCCCCACCCCCGTCCCCTCCCCCCGAAGGGGAGGGGTGGAGCAGGCTCGCCTACTCGCCACTAACCCAGTATTTCCTTTTCCTTCGCGCTCGCCGCCGCATCAATATCGGCAATGGTCGCGTCGGTCAGCTTTTGCACCTCGGTTTCCGACCGCTTGCGCTCGTCCTCGCTGATTTCTTTTTTATTTTCGTCCTGCTTCAAATTGTCCATGCCGTCGCGGCGGACATTGCGGACGGCGACGCGCGCCTTTTCGGCATATTGGCCGGCAAGCTTCGACAGCTCCTTGCGGCGCTCCTGGGTCATTTCGGGAATGGGCAGACGCAGCGTCTGGCCATCGGTAATGGGGTTGAGGCCCAGCCCCGCCGAGCGGATCGCCTTTTCGACCGGGCCGACGTTCGATTTGTCCCACACCTGTACCGACAGCATGCGCGGTTCGGGCGCACTGACCGATGCGACCTGATTGAGCGGCATGTGGCTGCCATAGACCTCAACCGTCACTGGATCGAGCAGGCCCACATTGGCGCGCCCGGTGCGCAGGCCCGCCAGATCGCTCTTCAGCGATTCCACCGCGCCATGCATCCGGCGCTCCAGGTCGGCTTTGTCAAATTTCGGCATGGGTCTCTCCCCTGTTTATCGCAAAGATCAGGCGTCGGTGACGATGGTGGCCACGCCCTCGCCCGCCAGCACCTTGGCCAGATTGCCGCGCTCACGGATGTTGAACACCACAATCGGAATGGCATTGTCGCGGCACAGCGCCACTGCACTGGCGTCCATCACCTTCAAATTGTCGGCAAGCACGCGGTGGAAAGGCAGGCTGTCATACCGGACCGCGCTCGGATTCTGTTTGGGATCGCTGTCATAAACGCCATCGACGCTGGTGCCCTTCAGCAGTGCGTCGCACTTCATCTCGGCGGCACGCAGCGCGGCTCCCGAATCGGTGGTGAAATAAGGCGCGCCCACGCCGGCGGCGAAAATCACCACGCGGCCTTTTTCCAGATGGCGTTCGGCGCGGCGACGGATGACGGGTTCGCACACCTTGTCCATCTCGATCGCAGATTGAACGCGGGTTTGCACGCCCATCTGCTCCAGCGCATTCTGCATCGCCAGCGCGTTCATGACCGTCGCCAGCATGCCCATATAGTCGGCCTGCGCCCGGTCCATGCCCTTGGCCGCGCCTGCCATGCCGCGAAAGATATTGCCCCCGCCGATAACCAGACAGATTTCCAGCCCGGTATCCTTCGCCGCCTTCACCTCGGCGGCCATGCGCGCGACGGTGTCGGGATCGATACCAAAGGGCGTGTCGCCCATCAGCGCCTCGCCAGAGAGTTTCAGCAGGATGCGTTTAAGCTGGGGCAGCGCCATGGATGCGAACAATCTTTCATGGGGAAGATGCAGAAACGGCGTGCACCCTAGAGCGGGGACACGCCGTTGCCAAGCAGTGGGAGAAGATGCTGCTTGGGCGCCGATAATTAGGGACAGTCCCTAATTATCCAGTGGCACGTCGCAGCACGATATAATTAGGGACTGTCCCTAATTATCCACCACTAAATTGTCAGATGCCAGCGACTGCGGCAACTTCGGCGGCGAAATCGCTCTCCGCTTTCTCAATGCCTTCGCCCAGCTGGAAGCGGACAAAGCCCTTGAGCGTGATCGCGGCGCCGACATCCTTGCCAGCGGCGGCCACAACTTCGGCGACCGCGGTCTTGCCATCCATCACGAACAGCTGCGACAGCAGGGCGTTCTCCTTGCGGAACTTGGCCATCGAGCCATCGACCATTTTCGCAACGATGTCGGCAGGCTTGCCCGACTGCGAGGCTTTTTCCTCGGCAATCGCGCGTTCGCGGGCGACCATATCGGCGTCCAGATCGTCGCCGTTCAGCGCCAGCGGGTTGGCGGCGGCAACATGCATCGCAAGCTGCTTTGCCAGCGGCTCGAGCACGTCGGCGCCCGCCGTCGATTCGAGCGCGACGAGCACGCCGATCTTGCCCATGCCGGGCTTCACCGCATTGTGGACATAACCGCTGACGATGCCCGAATTCACGGTCAGCATCGCGGCGCGGCGCAGCGTCTGGTTTTCCCCGATGGTCGCGACATTGTGCGTCAGCATCTCCGCAATCGTACCGCCGGTCGGATAGGCGGCCGCGCCGAGCGCGTCGATGTCGGTGATGCCGTGCGCGAGCGCCACGCTCGTCACGTTGCGGGCGAAATCCTGAAACTGCTCATTCTTGGCAACAAAGTCGGTTTCGCTGTTGATTTCAACGACCGCACCCTTGGTTGCGTCGGTCGCGACGCCAACCAGACCTTCGGCGGCCACGCGGCTCGACTTTTTCGCAGCAGCGGCCAAGCCCTTGGTCCGCAGCCAGTCGATCGCAGCTTCGATATCGCCGCCGGTTTCCGCAAGCGCCTTTTTGCAATCCATCATGCCCGCGAGCGTACGATCGCGGAGTTCCTTGACCATTGCGGCTGTGATTTCCGCCATGATTATTGTCCTTTTTCTGCTGATGTGCGCCAGCCGACGCATCGCTGTGGTCGCCTACGACACCAATGTGACAGTTAGATTCTCTATTTCCCCTACCGCCGTCTGCCCTGAGCTTGTCGAAGGGCTGTCCTTGTCTTTACAATGTGGAAAGAAAAGAACGGTCCTTTGGCAAGCTCAGGACAGGCGGGGCAAGAGAAACGTCTCGGCTTCAGGCGTCAGCCTGCTTTTCGGCTTCGGCGGCTGCTTCGGCGACCAGCGCGGCATCATCGACGATGGGCGCCGCTTCAACGGCATCCACCATCGTCGCAGGCGCTTCGGCTTCCGGTGCTGCTTCGGCCAGAACCGGCTCAGCCACAGGTTCAACCGCTGCACCCAGATCTTCGCCGCGATCAGCGCGGGCCTGCTGGCCACCACGCGTTGCGGCGGTCGCAATCGCATCGCAGTAGAGGCGGATAGCGCGCGCGGCGTCATCATTGGCCGGAACCGGGAAAGCGATGCCGTCGGGCGACACGTTCGAATCAAGGATCGCGACAACGGGAATACCAAGGACATTGGCTTCCTTGATCGCCAGTTCTTCCTTATTGGCGTCGATCACGAACATCACGTCCGGAATACCGCCCATGTCGCGGATGCCGCCAAGCGACATTTCCAGCTTGTCACGCTCGCGGGTGCGATTCAGAATTTCCTTCTTGGTCAGACCCGACACTTCGCCCGACAGCTGCTCTTCCAGCGTCTTCAAACGCTTGATGCTGTTCGAGATGGTCTTCCAGTTGGTGAGCATGCCACCCAGCCAGCGGTGGTTGACGAAATGCTGACCCGAAGCGCGCGCGGCGTCCGCAATCGGACCCTGCGCCTGGCGCTTGGTGCCGACGAACAACACCTTGCCACCGGCCGCTGCGGTCGACGCAACGAATTCCAGCGCGCGTGCAAACAAAGGAACGCTCTGCGACAGGTCAAGAATGTGAATGCCGTTGCGCGCGCCGAAAATATACGGCTTCATGCGCGGGTTCCAGCGGTGGGTCTGGTGGCCGAAATGGGCACCAGCCTCAATCAATTGCTGCATCGTGACGACAGGTGCCGCCATAGTCTTTCTCCTTACCGGTTGGTCCGCTGGGAAGCGAGAACCGCAGCTAGGCCGCAGCACCGGATATGTGGCTTCCCATGAGGAATGTGCGGGCCGTTAGCGGGATCAGTTGGGAAATGCAAGTCTTGAGGCGCATTTCCCATCGGGCGCAGTTTTGCCACCTTCCCAAAAAAGGTGCTTGACACCACGGTCACGCTGTGGAACAAATCATGAACATAGAGCGATTTCCGGGAGTTTCACGTTTACAAAGCTCCCGCCTGCGGAAGGACCCTGACAATGCTGACTTTTGCCATTTCCCTGCTGTTCACACTTGGTGCGGCTTTCTCGCTGTTGGTGATTGTCGGTATGATCGCGGGCAATTGGGGTGCGATCCGCTCCGCGCTGGCGGGCGAATGGCGCGTTCGGCACGGCAATGGCCACCGGCAATACGCCGCCGCCAGCGGCTCGCACGGGTCA
>JAAUPH010000292.1 GCA_012035435.1 Sphingopyxis sp.
ATCGATTCCACTGCCGGCGGGCATTCGTGCCGCCTGCGAGGGTTGACGCTCAGTAGTTGCCGGAGACGTTGAGGAACCAGCCCTTGTGGTCGAAGTCCACGCGGGTCAGGTCGTCGCTGAAGTCGGTGAAGTTGTAGCCCGCGCCCACGCGGAAGCGCTCGCCGATGTGACGGTCGACGCCCACCAGCCAGCCCTGCCGCGTGCTGTCGCCTTCATCGACGTTGAGCCAGCGGTACTCCGCCAGCGCATCCCAGCCGTACACGGTTTCGTAGCGGATCTGGCCGGCGAGCAGCGTGGCGGTGGTGTCGAACCACGGGCCGGCGTTGCGCGATGAGCGCGCTTCGCCCTTGCGCTGAGCAATCTTGGCCGCCGTTTCCCAGCGCGGCGTCAGGCGCAGGATGCCCTCGAAGCTGAGGATCTGGCTGCGCTGGTCGAAGTCGGCGAAGGTCTCCTGGCCGAGGCTGCTGAGGTCATAGAGGTACGTGTAGCGGCCGAGCACGTTCAGTCGATCGTTGGCGAACGGGCGGTACGCGAAGCCGAGGTTCGCTTCGGTGAATCGCGCATCAGCCTGTGGGTTGCTGCGGTCGTCGGTGTCGCTGTGATTGATGCGCGCCGCGATGCGCCACCGCCCCGCCGACGCGAACCGGCGCCGGTTGATGACGGCCCCGATGATGGCTGGAACGGTCCGCTGCCGGACTTCCTCGGCGTCAGACTCGGGCGGTAGGCCGCGTCAGATTTTGACGAGCATCTTGCCGGTGTTTGCGCCGGAAAAGAGTCCCAGAAAGGCGTGCGGGGCGGTTTCGATACCTTCATGCACCGTTTCGCGCATCGTCACCGCGCCGCTGGTGATAAGGGCTGCCATGTCGGCATAAAATTCGTCCATGCATGCGATGAACTGATCGGTGTAGATAAAGCCGTCCATGCGGATGCGGGCAGGGATGGCGCGGATGATATACTTCATCTCCTGCGCCTTGCCGTCGTTATAGACATCGATCATGCCGCAGATGGCAAAGCGCGCGAAATCACTGGCGAGCGCGAAGGCGGCATCCAGATGTTCGCCGCCGACATTGTCGAAATAGACGTCGATGCCGGGTTTGCCGAGCGTTTTGAGCGCCGCCGAAAGTTGGGGCAACACGGGACCAGCTTTGTAGTCGATGGTGGCATCGGCGCCCAATTCTTCGACCCACGCGCATTTGTCCGCGCCGCCAGCCGAGCCGATGACGGTCATTTCGCGCGCCTTGGCGAGCTGAACCACCGCCGCGCCGACCGCGCCCGCTGCGGCGGAGACGAACAGAACGTCACCCTGTTTCGCTTGCGCAATGCGGTGAAGACCGATCCATGCCGTGCCGCCAGTCAGGCCAAGATTGTGAAGGAACGTCTGCGGCGAAATGCCGAGATCTAGCAGATGCGGCGGCAATTTGTTGGGCATCATGTCGAGGCCAATCACCCCGCCATCGCGCCACCCGCCCATGTGGAGGATGAGGTCGCCCGCGGCAAAGCCGTCGAGGCGGCTTTCGGTCACTTCGCCAACTGCTCCGCCCGTCATCGGTTCATTAAGCTGGAACGAGGCGGCATAACTTTTCGCATCGTTCATCCGCCCGCGCATATAGGGATCAACCGACAGCCAGAGGTTGCGCACGCGCAGCTGACCTTCGGCAAGCGGCGCATCAGGCTCTTCGCGCAGCGCGAAATTGTCCATCGTCGGCAAGCCCGCCGGGCGGCTGATCAGATGCCACGCATTCGCCATGCTTCAATCCCCTTGTCTGTGTTCGAAAAGCCGTTGCGCCCCTCTATCGCCGTCGTTACGTTGGGCGACGTCGCGGGGCCGTAGCTCAGTTGGTAGAGCGCTGCAATCGCACTGCAGAGGTCAGGGGTTCGACTCCCCTCGGCTCCACCAGCGACTATTCCCTGTCATCTAGCCTTCTGCCTCACGCAGCATGTTCTTGGCGATCACCAGCTGCTGGATCTGGGTCGTACCTTCGTAGATGCGATAGATGCGGCAATCACGGTAGAAGCGCTCGGCCAGATATTCCTTCAAATAGCCAGCACCGCCGTGGATTTGCACCACGCGATCGGCGACGCGGCCGCACATTTCGGAGGCGAACATCTTGGTCGCAGCCGCCTCGATAATGATTGCCTCACCCCGATCGGCGCGGGCGCAGGCATCCTTCAACATGCATTCGGCGGCGTAAATCTCGGCCTTGCTGTCCGCAAGCATCGCCTGGACTAGCTGGAAATTGGCGATGGGCTCACCGAATGCCTTGCGCTCGCGCGCATATTGGAGGCCGCAGTCGAGCATGCGCCTGGCATAGCCGACGCTGGCACCGGCGACCGACAAGCGCCCGTTGTCGAGGCTTTGCATGGCAGCGCGAAAGCCGATGCCTTCCTCTCCGCCAAGCAGCGCATCGCCATCGACATGGACATCCTCCAGGATAACATCGGCGATCTGCGATCCCGCCTGGCCCATTTTGGCGTCGGGCTTGCCGATCGATACGCCCGGTGTGTCGCGCGGGACGAGGAATGCGCTGACATGGCCATTTTTGGGCAATGCCTCAACATTGGTGCGCGCCATGACCAATATCATGTCAGCAAAGGGCGCGTTGGTGATGTAGCGTTTTGTGCCATTGAGCACATAGCCGTTGCCGTCACGCACCGCGCGGGTCTTTATCGCCGCGCTGTCCGATCCGCTGTCAGGTTCGGTCAAGCCAAAGGCGGCAACCGCGCCGCTCGCCAGCCTGGGCAGCCAATGCGCCTTTTGCGCGTAAGTCCCGCTGCCCACCAGCGCTTTGCACACCATACCAATGTTGATCGACAGAATTGAGCGATAGGCGGGGGCGGCATAGCCAAGCGCCTGCACGAACGCGATATATTGGCTGATGTTCATGCCCGCGCCGCCATATTGTTCCGGCATGGTCACGCCGAACAGTCCCATGTCGCGCATTTCCGACAGGATATCGTCGGGGACCCGGCCGAGTGCCTCCAACTGGTCCTCCGCCGGGATCAGCCGTTCGCGGACATAGCGGTGCAGCTGGTCCATGAAGGCGTCGAAAATGTCGGCGTCCATGCCGGGGTTGGTCATGCTGCTTCCTCTTGGCCTCGCGCCACTTGCTTTTGTTGCCCAGCGATAGCGCGGCGATGGGGTGTTGCAAAGAGGGGCAGGAAAAGCCCGGAAAACTGTGCAACTTCACACTATATTGATGGTGCGCGCACGATCCAAAGTTCAGCAAAGTTCACCGATATGTCCAACATTTGCAGGCGAAGGAAGTTTCGCGGCGGCAACCGGAGGGTAGGGGATCGTCGAACGGTGCAACGAGCCTTTCTGCAAGCTTTGCAGATGGTTGCGGTGTAGGAAAAGACTTTTCATCGGGAGCGATGGGGACACGTAATGCCGTGTCCCCGGGACGTGTATTCAGGGGACACGGAATACCGTGTCCCCCGTGCGACCTAAACTGCGGGCGGCACTTCGGCCTTCGTTTGATCGCCGCCCCAGCGCCGCCGCAAATCACGCACCGCATTGCTGCGCCAGACGAGCACAAGCAGGCCCAGCAATAGCCCCCATGGCAGGATCGCAGCGCCTGCGGTCAACACAAAGGTCAGCGCAGTGCCGCCGCTGCGCAGGAAGGTTTCGCCCGCGCTGCTGAACGGGTTTTCGTTGCCGATGCCGGGCAGCCCGCCGTTGCCAAGGTAATTGAAGACGACAGTGGTCGACGCAATGCGCGCCTCGCCGGTGCGGCGGCTGCTTTCCTCGCCGCGCTGTTCGCCGCGCAGATTGGCGATTAGGCGGAGCAGTTCGGCGCGTTCGGTCTTGCTAAGGCCGCCTGCCTTGAGGCGGCTTTCCAGACGGGCGATTTCGGCTTCATTGCCCGCGCTGCGTGCCTGCGAGGCGGTGATGTCGCTGCCGACATCCTCGCCCGCGACGCTGGCTTCGGCGAGAACGCCTTCGGCTTTTTCGACGTCTGGCGATGGCGTCGGCACCGAAGCGGCGGGCGATGCCGGGATCGGAGCTTGAACTGGGTCTGGTGCCTCGACATTTTTCTGGTTCGTTGAGGCCGTAGCGGACGTCGACAATGCGGCAGCGCGCGAC
>JAAUPH010000293.1 GCA_012035435.1 Sphingopyxis sp.
ACCTCGGCGCTGCCAATCAGCGTATCGTTGTTTGCGGTACCCGTCAGGTTTTCGAAGTTTGAAATGATGTCGCTCTGGTTATTGGCCCCCGTCGCTAGATTGACCGAGATGCCGACCAGTGCGTCGGAGTAGTCCAGCGTGTCGGACTCGCCGTCGCCACCATCCAGTGTGTCGGCTCCGCCGCCGCCGGACATGGAGTCATTGCCCGCGCCGCCGGACAAGATGTTGGCCACCGCATTGCCGGCGAGAATGTCCGCAAAGTCCGAACCGGTCAGGTTTTCGGCATTGGCAATGGTATCGGCGGCCGTACCGGAAAGCACTGCTGTGATGCCCGCGACGGCACGCTCATAGCTGACCGTGTCGGTGGCTGCGCCGCCATCGAGCGCATCACCGTCGCCATAGCCATAAAGCGTGTCATCGCCGTCGCCGCCCAGCAAAACGTCGATGCCCGCACCGCCATCCAGCAAATCATTTCCGCCATTGCCGGTCAGGGTGTTGGCCAGCGCATTGCCGGTCAATGTGTCGGCGTTCGAGGAGCCGGCTACGCTTTCAATGCTGATCAGCGTGTCGCCCTGGTTATTGGACCCGTCACGCAAGTCGACCACAATGATTCCCAGGGTGCCTGCATAATCGGCCGTATCGGTGTCGGCCCCGCCATTGAGGGTGTCGGCCCCGCCATTTCCGCGCAGAATGTCGTCGCCCGAGGCGCCATCGATGATGTTGTCGCCGATGCTACCGGTGAGCGTGTCACCGTTGGCACTGCCGATCATGTTTTCAAAACCGGAAACAGTGTCGTTCTGGTTGTTCGAGCCGGTTTCGATATTGAGCACGACGGCCGTATTGGCGCTGCCGTAGTCGATTGTGTCGATGCCTGCCCCACCGTTCAGTATGTCGGTGCCGCCGCCACCATCGATGATGTCGTCGCCGTCGCCACCAAGAATAGTGTTGGTGCCGGTGGTGCCGGTCAGATCATCATTAAAGGCGGAGCCGGTGAGGTTTTCCACCAGTGTGATGGTGTCATCATCCGCTTCGCCTGCCAGATTGACACCGACGCCTGCCAGCGCGTTGACATAAGTGACAAGATCAATGCCGGTGCCGCCGGAGATCTCATCGCCATCAGCGCCGCCATAAATGATGTCATTGCCTTCTCCGGCATTGATAACGTCGGCGCCAGCACCGGTATCAATGATGTCATTGCCGGCATTGGCGTTGATGACGTTCACAAGCCCATTGCCGGTGATCGTGTCATCGCCGGCGGTGCCCACCACATTCTCTATGGAGACAAGGCTGTCGCCATCGGCAAAGCCGCCGCTGACCACGCCTGTCGCAAGATTGACGGAAACCGCTGCAAGCGAGGCGGAATAATCAATCGTGTCAAACCCGGCACCGCCATTGATGGTGTCAGTGCCCGCGCCGCCGATCACAGTATCATTGCCGTCCCCGCCATTGATGGCGTTGCTGCCATCGCCGCCATCCAACGTGTCTTCGCCGATATCGCCATTGAGTGTGTCATTGCCCTCGCCGCCGAGCAAAATATCATCATGGTTGCCGCCATTGAGCGTATCGTTGCCAATACCGCCCTCAAGAAGGTCGTCCTGATTGCCGCCTTCCAGGAAGTCGTTGCCGTCACCGCCATAGAGAAAGTCATCATCGGTTTCTCCGCGCAGGACGTCATTGCCCGCATTGCCGGTGAGAATGTCGCTGCCCGAGCCGCCCCAGAACAAGTCGGCCGCTATGTTGCCGGTGAGGGTGTCGTCTCCGTCATTTCCATAGAACCGAACTGCGACTGCGCCGGCGACCATGGTGTCGTCGTGGCCTGAGCCTTCGAACTGGTCCATGTCGATCCAGGTGTCGCCTTCGGCATAGCCGCCGACGCCAACGGGCGTGCCGACACTCAGGTCGATGGTGATGCTAGCGGGCGACCACCAATAGGTGATATTGTCAAAACCGGCGCCGCCATTGATGGTGTCCGCGCCCAAGTCTGCATAATAATAGTCATTGCCGAGGCCGCCAATAAGCACGTTGTCTTCGCCGTCGCGGCCCTGGATCCAGTCATTGAAATCACTGCCGATGACATTTTCGATTGAGTATAAGATGTCGCCTTGGGCATGGCCGCCGCCTGTCACACCCGCGCCCAGTTGAATGGTCACGCCGGAATTGGAGTTAGAGTAATCCGCGGTGTCCGTGCCGACGCCGCCGTCCAGCGTGTCCTGGCCAATGCTGCCGCCAAGCGTGTCATTTCCAGCAAAACCGTAAAGATCGTTTTCTTGATCCGAGCCCAGGATGATGTCATCAAAATCCGAGCCGAGCACGTTTTCGACATTGGAGATGGTGTCGCCCTGGGCATGGCCGCTCAGGCCGCTGCCCGTGGCAAGGTTGACCGTGATCCTGTCGTTAGACGCCCGATAGCTGATTGTATCGACACCGCCGCCGCCTTGCAGGTCATCGGCATCTGCGCCGCCGATCAAGGTGTCGTCGCCTTCGCCGCCAATGAGCTGATCGGCGCCCGCATTGCCTGTCAACGTGTCACTACTTAACCCGCCTTCCAACCGGTTGCTTGGGCGTTGCCGGTGAGCGTGCTGCCGAAATTGCTGCCAATGACGTTTTCAATGTTGATCAGCACATCGCCGCTGGCATGGCCTAGAGACACCTGGCCGGTTGCCAGGTTCAGGTCGACGGTGGTCGCGACAGTGTCATTTTTGTAATCGGCCGTGTCAATGCCAAGGCCGCCGTCAATCGTGTCGGCACCGGCACCTCCAGAGATCAAGTCATTGCCATCGCCGGCCGAAACAGTCTGGTTGCCATCGTCGAAAAACAGCACGTCATTAAAGGCAGTGGTGATGAAGCGTTCGATGGACTCAAACGCATCGGTGCCGATGGTCGAACCGTTGGCCGAACCGGCATTGGCATCGGCGGTGATGGTGACTGCGCCCAGTTCCGCCGCGTAATCAAGTGTGTCGGTGCCACTGCCGGCATAGAAATTATTGTTCTGTCCGTCGCCGGTGAATGTGTCATTGCCCGAGCCGGTCCGCACGCCCTCAATGCCGGTGAGCTGGTCACCGGCGATTTCCGATCCGGGAGCGCCGGCCTGGGTGGCAAGACGCAAATTGACAGTGTAGTTTTCATTGGCGACATAGTTTGCCACATCAAAGCCGCTGCCGCCGGTGAGGATGTCGGCGCCGGCCTTGGCGAAGAGCTCGGTCGGCCCGTCGAAGAGGCCCCAGGTGACGAAGACGCCGACGGCGAGGAAGGCGACGAGCTTGACCACCGACTCGAAGGCGACGGCGGCGACCATGCCCTCGTGCCGCTCGGCGCTGTCGAGGTGGCGCGCGCCGAAGACGATGGTGAAGCCGGCCAGCGGCGAGGACATCCAGTTCTTGTCGATGCCGCTGGTCAATGGATGGGGTTCTTTGGCCCGGGCTGCCTGCCATCGTGCGACACGCCGCCCAATCGCTTTATTGAGTTAATTCAGGGCCGCGGTGTCAACGATTCGCCTGGGGAAGCAGCAGCCCGCTCGGTTGAACTGATCGACGCCATGTTTCGGTCTGCCGTAGCCGGTGGACAGCCAGTGCGGGTGTAGGTAGTAAAGACTTTAGTCTTTCCCCGGCTTGGCCAAAGACTAAAAGTCTTGATAGGTTGACCCGTCCCGTAGGGACGCTTGAGTTTAGGAGAAATTTTCATGATTGTCGCGTTCTAAACTCAGCCGTCCCTACGGGACGAAAAACCAATCCTAATTTATTAAAATTTCGCCTACTATGTACTAGTGCAGCGTCAGGGAAGGTTTGATGGAGTAGTTCGTAGGTCACGCTTGTAGCGTGACAAAGCGGATGAACAGACAAATTGCCGCGCGCATTGGAGCCGGGAATCGACCTGTCACACGGCAAGTGTGACCTACGGTTGTCAACCCCCCTGCGATCCGAGAGAGCCACTTTTTTGTATAGCCGCCTGCCGGAGAGAAAGTTTTTGTACACGGATTCGTAGGATAAACAAGGATTTTTGGTCATAATTTGGCTTTGATCCGTAAAAATCCGCGACGGGAACCCCCTGGGTGTCGTGTACAAATCGCTGTTTTGT
>JAAUPH010000294.1 GCA_012035435.1 Sphingopyxis sp.
GGGAGAGCGAGCGCCTGTTTCGCGCCATCGGCGGCAGCGCGCCGGCCATCGTCTGGATGGACGACACCGAAGGGGCGCTGCATCTACCTCAACCGCTCCTGGTGCGACTTCACCGGCCTGAGCGAGGCGGAAGGAATGGGCGAGGGCTGGTCGAATGCTGTGCATCCCGAAGACCGCGCCGCTTTCCGCAATGGCTTCCTGGAGGCGGTTGCCAAGCATGAGCCCTACCGCTCCGAATACCGCATGCGCCGCCATGACGGCGAATGGCGTTGGGTGATCGACACCTCGACGCCGATCTTCGGCGCCGACGGCGCATTCCAGGGGCATCTGGGCTCGGTCATCGACATCACGGATGCAAAGCGCGCCGCCCGCAATGCCCGCAACCAGCGGGAACGCCCCGCCCTTGCTGGTCATGAATGCCACATACTGGACGCCCTTGACGCGGAAGGTGGAGGGCGCGCTGACGATCCCCGACTGCATGTCGGCGTCGAGCAATTGTTTGCCAGTGTCGGCGGCATAAGCGCGGAAACGGCCCAAGCTGGTTCCCTGAAACACCAAATTGCCTGAGGTGGTCAGCGTGCCCCCGTTCCAGGATGCGGGATAATCAACGCTCCACGCGACCTTGCCGCGCTGGGGATCGAAGGCGACGAGCTTGCCCGTGGTCATGGCGACGGCGCCTTTGTGGACCGCCGGGTCGTCGGGCAGCATTCCGGCAAACAGCGACAGGCCGACGTTGAAGCCCACCGGTTTGCGCGCGTCGAGCTTATCCATCTCTGCAATATAGGCCTGCGGGATTTGCATCGCGGGGATGTAGATCAGGCCGGTCTTGGGGTTGAAGCTCATCGGATGCCAATTGTGCGCACCGAGCGCGCCGGGATTGCCGATGAAGGGCTTGCCGGTCTTGTAGAAACGCGCCTCCGGGTTCTCGATGGGGCGCCCGGTGGTCAGGTCATAACCGCTCGCCCAGTTGATCCCGTCGACGAACGGTTTGGCGTCGATCAGCTCGCCGTCGGTGCGATCAATGGTGAAGAAAAAACCATTCTTGGGCGCATGATAGAGCACGGGCGTGGCTTTGCCCGCGACCATCTGTTCGGCCAATATGATCGGCTGGGTCGCGGTATAGTCCCAAGTTTCGGCGGGCGTTTCCTGAAAATGCCATTTATAGGCGCCCGTCGCGGCGTCGAGCGCGACGATGGAGGAGAGGAACCAATTGTCGCCCTTGCCTTGCGAGCGCGTCCCGTGGTTCCACGGATTGCCATTGCCGACGCCGATCAAAATCTGGTCAAGCTTCTGATCATACACGATGGCGTCCCACACCGTGCCGCCGCCGCCCGACGTTTGCCATTCGCCCTTGTCAGACCAGGTGGCGTTGCCCGATTTGGCATAGATGGCATCGCTCGCCGCGCCATCCTCGGCCTTTTCCGGATTGGGGGTGGTGTAAAAACGCCAGATGAGCTTGCCGCTGTCGGCGCTATAGGCCGAGACATAGCCGCGCACACCCATTTCCGCGCCGCCATTGCCGATCAGCACCATGTCCTTCACCACGCGCGGCGCGCCGGTGATCGTATAGGGGCGGGCGGGGTCGGTGGTTTGTTCGGACCAGATTTCCTTGCCCGACAAACGATCAAGCGCGATCAGGCGGCCGTCGATGGTGCCGACGAACAGCTTGTCGCCCCACACCGCGACGCCGCGGTTAACGACATCACAGCAGGCGTTGACCGCCTTTTCACCGGGAACTTCGGGGTCGAAATCCCACAGCTTCTTGCCGGTCGCGGCATCCCACGCGCTGACCTTCGACCAGGCGTGGCTGACATATAGTTTGCCATCGACGACCACCGGAGTGGCTTCCTGTCCGCGCGCATCCTCCAGATCGGCGAACCAGGCGATGCCCAGAGTGCCAACATTGCCGTCGTTGATGTCGGTCAGCGGGCTGTGGCGTTGTTCGTCATAAGAAAAGCCGATGGCGCCCCAATTATCGCCGTTGCCGCCATCGGTGAGCAGCTTGGCCGTTGCCGCTTCACCCGCGTCAATCTCTGCCGTGGTCCCGCCGCAGGCCGTCAGCGCCAACAGCATCGCACCTGCCAGCACGGCACCGCCGCGCTTCGCCCAATTCGCCATGATCCACTCCCACCTCTTTTTTATGAGTGCGAGGGTGGAACGCTATGGCGATTCAGGCAAGTGGTGATTTGAAACTCACCACGGCGGGCAATGCAGGCCCTTTGCGCTCTCGGTGAAAATCTCGCAGCCGTCGTCGGTGATGCCGACGCTATGTTCGAACTGCGCCGTCAGCGCGCGGTCGCGGGTGACTGCGGTCCACCCGTCGTCGAGTACCTTCACCGCCGCTTTGCCGAGGTTGATCATCGGTTCGATGGTGAAGAACATGCCGGGTTTCAGCTCTGGCCCGGTGCCGGGGCGGCCGACATGGACGACTTCAGGCGCATCATGGAACAGGCGGCCGAGGCCGTGGCCGCAAAAGTCGCGCACCACGGAATAGCGGTGCTTTTCGGCGTGGTTTTGAATCGCGTGGGCGACATCACCCACGGTGTTGCCGGGCTTGGCTGCCGCGATGCCGAGCATCATGGCTTCATAGGTGACCTCGACCAAGCGACGCGCGCGTAGTGGCACGTCGCCGACGGGGTACATGCGGCTGGTGTCGCCGTGCCAGCTATCGACGATGCTGGTGACGTCGATGTTGACGATGTCGCCATCCTTCAGCGGCTTGTCATTGGGAATGCCGTGGCAGACGACATGGTTGATGCTGGTGCAGCAGCTGTGGGTATAGCCGCGATAGCCCAGCGTCGCCGGGATGCCGCCGCCGGCGAGCATCATCTCGCGTACCTTGTCGTCGATCTGCGCCGTGGTCACGCCGGGCTGGACGAACTCCGTCAGCGCGTCGAGGATGTCGGAGGACAGCCGCCCGGCGGCGCGCATGCCGACGAAACCCGCCGCATCGTGCAGCTTGATCGTGCCATCGCGCACTGGGGTGGGGGCCAGCGCTTCGCCGCCTGCGACGTTTACATAACTGTACATCAACGCAGATATAAGCGAAGTCCCGCCCAAATGCGAGAGGGGCGTTTTGACGGTGCAATTGACCGGATTCGCGACCGATGCCATGCAATGGATTGCCATGATTGAATTTTTGATCCGAACCCGCGCTTGTCTGGCGATTGCGGCGCTGCTGCATGCCAGCGTGCCCGCGACAGTCATGGCGGAAACGCCGGGCAAGGATGGCGACCAGACGGTGAGCGCATCGACGGTGCTCAACCAATATGCCGCGCTCGCCGGGTCGCCGGGGGCTGGTGCGCCATCGGTGTCGTTGGCGTCCGCAATTCCGGGGCTGGCGCGCGGCGATCTGGTGCTCATCTATCAGGCACAGGGCGCAGCGATCGATACGCCCGACACTGCCGCATATGGTGCGGTGTCGGGGGTGGGCAGCGCGGGCCTGTGGGAATTTCAGACTGTGGCCAGTGTGTCGGGGCTGACCGTGACCTTTGCCAATTATGGCGGGGCGTGCGGTGGTTTGCGCAACGGCTATGACGCCGCGGGGCGGCCGCAGATGATCCGCGTGCCGCAGTATCGCAACTTGACGATCAACGGGGGCGCGACGGTCAGTGCGCAGCCATGGAACGGCAGCACCGGGGGCGTAGCGGCGATCCATGTCAGTCAGACATTAACCAACAATGGTGCGATCAGTGCGGATGGCGCGGGGTTTCGCGGCGGGGCGGTCGATAATTTCACCACCGGGACCAACGTGAACAACACAGCCTGGCGCGCAGCTGGTTCGACCATCGGCGGCGAAAAGGGTGAGAGCATTGCGGGATTCCAGACGGATTATGACGCGCTGGGCGGGCGTTTTTGGTCGCGGCGCGCCGGCCAATGGCGGCGGCGGCGGCAACCTCATTCAGGCGGCCGGGCATTTCGCCACCGTCCCGGCGGCCATACAACAGCGCGACCAATTACGCCTTTGCCGCCGCAACCGGGCCAAGGCCAATCACTCCGGCGCGTTTCGTTCAACCTGCCGGGCAACACGGGTTCGGTGC
>JAAUPH010000295.1 GCA_012035435.1 Sphingopyxis sp.
GCTGGGCACGCCGGCATCCCCGCCGCCAACTGGGCCGTGCGCACGGGCGAGCTCGTCACGCTTCAACGCGATCCAGTCACGCCAGCCCTTGAGCCCCACCAGGCTGACAATGGCGATTCCCGCCAGCATCACCAGCGACGTTGCGAAATTCAGTTCGAAATTGGTCAGGATCGGGGTCATCGACTTATCCTCCCTGTGGCTTTCGCGCGGTTACCGCACGGTCCCGTCGCGCAGCCGTTCGATTTCAGCATCGAGCGTGACGGCGCGGTTGTTGTCGGTGGCGATGCGTTCGAGCACCTGAATACGCTCCTTGAGCGCGCGGATTTCGCTTTGCAGCGCCTTGGTTTCGGCGGTGTCGGCAATGCGCACTTCGTTGCCGTTGGCGTCTTTGGTGATGCCATAGCGCGCCTTAACAATGCTGGCGACGGCGCAGATCAGAACGATGCCGATCACCATTTCAAACGGACCCATGATGCTTACTCCCTCTGGTTTGATTTAGTTGAGTGGGCGGTCGCGCAGCGCTTCGATTTCCGCCGCCACATCGACGCCCTTGTCGGTGGCAATGCGTTCGAGCACGCGGACGCGCTGTTCCAGCCGTTCGGTATGCGCCGCATATTGTGCGGCCTTTTCGGCGGTCTGCGCTGACAGAAGCTCCATCTCACGCTCTTTGAACTTGAGTCGGCGCTTGTACATGTCGCCCAAAACACCGAATATTATCGGCAGCCCCACAACGATCATGAAAAAGCTGAGCACAAACCCGCTGTTGGCAGCAATTTCTTCCACACTTGCTCTCCTCAGTTCGCCGGTCCGCGCAGCGCTTCAATCTCGCGTGCGACCCGGCTGCCTTCGTCGGTGACGATGCGTTCGACCACCGCCAGCCGATCCTTGACCGCGCCCAGCTCGGCGCGCAGCTGCGCATTTTCCTGGCTGACCAGCTTCACCCGTTCCATCGTTTCATCGCTCGTCCGTGGGTAAATGGGCTTGCCCCAGCTGCTCTCAAGCGGATAGCCGTGCTTGACGCGGATCCAGGTGGTCAGCACCCAGCCGCCGATACACAGAATGCCGAGGATTGCGGCGACGGGCACCAGCGCTTCGACAATGACCGGATTTTCCAACATAATGTGATGTCCTTGGTTCAGCGCAGCCGGTCGATCTGATCGCTCAGCTGGGCGGCGCGGCTATTGCTTTCGGTGGCGATGCGTTCGAGCACCGCGATGCGGTCTTCGAGGCGGGTAATCTTGTCGATCAGCTTGCCATTTTCACTGGAGAGCAGTTCAATCTTGCGGTCGGTGTCGGGGCTGGCCGGGTGTACCATTCCGCCCCACTCATTCTCGACCGGATAGCCATGCCTGGCACGGATCCATGTAGTGATGATCCACGCGCCCATGCTCAAGGCTATGATGGCAACGATGAAGGTTGGTCCGCCCCAGCTCATCGATCTAATCCTCCCTGTTGCAATCCGCGCTCAGCGCAGGCTGTCGATTTCGTCGGCCAGCCGTTTGTTGTGGCTGGTGTAATAAAGCTCGATATCGGCAAGCCGACGGTCGAGATCGCGGAAGCGCGATTTGATATCGCGGGTCGAGCGCGACGGGTTCGAGCGGACCCCCTGCCAAAACCGCGCCTCTTCATTGTTCGCATAGAGCGCGAAGGGCTTGGGCTGCGCCAGCCAGGCGATCAGGAAATAGGCGATCAGCGTCATGCCCGATCCCATGATCGTCAGCATCACCGCCGCGACGCGGATCCAGACGACGTCGACGCCGCTATATTCCGCAATCCCCGAACAGACACCGCTCCATTTGGCGTTCTGTTTGTCGAGGTAAAATTTGGTGCGGCTGACAGACATCTCAGTTCCTCCTGTTCATTTCGATCTGCGCCATCTCGTCATCGCTGCGCACGGCAGGACGGAAATCGGGATGGTCGGCAGTAATGATCCGTTCGACGGTGTGCAGGCGGCCCTCCAGCCTGCGCGCCGTGTCGTAAAGTTCGTCGAGCAGTTGCTCGTCCTCGCCGGTCAGTGTCTTGGCCTGTTTCCACTTGGTGACATAGTGGAGGATCAGCCAGGGCAGGCCCAGAAAGAGGATGCCGACCACAAAGACCGGGATCAGTATCTCATCCATGGGCTTATCCCTTCTTCTGGGCGGCCTTCAGCGCGGCGAGCTCGTCGGCCACCTTGTCGGCAGCCTGCAAGTCAGCAAACTCTTCCTCAAGCGACTTTTTCTGGCCCAGGCTCAGCGCATCGGCGCGGCCTTCGGCTTCATCAACGCGGCGCTCGAGAATTTCAAAGCGCGAGAAAGCGTCCTGCGTGCGGTCGCCATGCGTCATTTCGCGCAGGCGAATCCGGTTTTCGGCGCTTTCCAGCCGGTTGACGACGCTCGACTGCCGCGTGCGGGCTTCGGCCAGCTTTTTCTGCAGCTTGGCAATATCATCCTCATAGCCCTTGAGCGCATCGTCAAGTACCGCAATCTCTGCCTTCAGCCGCTCGGCCATGTCGCCCGCCTTCTGCTTTTCGACAAGCGCGGCGGTGGCGAGGTCTTCGCGGTCCTTCGACAGCGCCAGCTCAGCCTTTTCATGCCAGCTGCCTTGCAGGCTTTCCAGCTTCGAAATGTGGCGGCGCATTTCCTTTTGATCGGCAATGGTCCGTGCGGCCGACGCGCGAACTTCGACCAGCGTTTCGTTCATTTCGAAAATAATCTGGCGGATCATCTTTTCGGGGTCTTCGGCCCGGTCGAGCAGATCGGTGACATTGGCGGCGATGATGTCGCGGGTGCGAGAAAAAATACCCATGTAACTTACTCCAAAATGGCCATCCTTGGTTGGCCGAAGAAAATGTGGCGCCGGGGCGGGGCAAGGGGGGAGAGGTGCCCCGGCGCCAATGCCGGTCAGGCCAAAGACCCGACCGCCGGGGTTGCAAGCGAAATGGCGGCGACCGATACCGATGGCGCCCGAGCGGCATGAGCCGCGACCTGCGCCGCATCGATAACTCCAACGAGAATTGCGAGCGCCAAACAGGCCGTGGTGGCTAGTCCGGCAAGGCGCGAAATCGGGCTGGTCATGGTCGATCCTCTTGTTGGTTTACGTTTCCCGGTACGAGTGGCACCGGTTCCCACCATGATATGCAGAAGCCGTGCCAATTCGCACGGAGCCAAGACTTCCGCCAATTGTTCGACCTGCGCACGGGGCAGCGAAATAATTACTTGCCAAATGTTGGGAAAAATTCCCATTGTCCTGTCATGGCACGCGAAACCCAATTCATCGGACAATCGCCCAGCTTTCAGGACGCGGTTGATCGCGCTGCCCAAGCAGCGGCGCTCGACCGCCCGGTTCTGGTTATCGGCGAACGCGGTACGGGCAAGGAGCTGATCGCCGAGCGGCTCCACCGATTGTCGGCGCGTTGGGACAAGCCCTATGTCGTGATGAATTGCGCGGCGCTGCCCGAAACATTGATCGAGAGCGAATTGTTCGGGCATGAGGCCGGGGCCTTCACAGGTGCGACGCGCACGCGCGCGGGCCGTTTTGAAGAGGCCGACGGGGGTACACTCTTCCTCGACGAGCTTGCCACATTGTCGATGGCAGCGCAGGAACGGCTGCTGCGCGCGGTCGAATATGGCGAGGTGACCCGCGTGGGCTCGTCGCGCCCGGTGCGCGTCGATGTTCGCATCGTCGCCGCCACCAACGAAAATTTGCCGAGCCTCGCCGACGCGCACAAATTCCGCGCCGACTTGCTCGACCGGCTGTCGTTCGAGGTGATCACCCTGCCGCCGCTGCGCGTGCGCGAGGGCGATGTGGCCGAGCTTGCCACTTATTTTGGCCAGCGCATGGCCGCCGAGCTGGGGTGGGACGAATGGCTGGGGTTCGGCCCGCGCGCGTTGGCCGCACTGGAGGGGCATGACTGGCCCGGCAATGTCCGTGAACTCAGAAACTGCGTCGAACGCGCGGTCTATCGCTGGCGCGAGCCGCAGCAAAAGGTTGATGTCATCGAATTTGACCCCTTCGCCAGCCCCTGGGCCCCGCAGCCAGCGCCCCGGGCCAATGGC
>JAAUPH010000296.1 GCA_012035435.1 Sphingopyxis sp.
GGGTCTTCAATAAATCGCCAAGGGGGTTTACCGGCGGCGAATCGTCGGCGTGCCAAGTGTAATAGCCAAACAGCCGTTCGGTTTGTTACCACGTGCCGATCGGCAGTGCGCCTAATTTTGCGAATGATCGAACAAATGATCATGCGCATACGGGCCATGATCATTGCCCTTGCGCCGTCCGTCGATCTCTGGTCGAGGCTGGCGTAGCCATCTACAGCCGCGCTGATATCCACCGTGGTGGCTCGAATACCAAGAGCATCAATACAGAGTTGGGCATGGTCAAGGCTTTCGCGGCTGCTGGTGCGGTAGGGCATGCGTACCGCCAGCACATTTGCGGGGCCGAAGGCTTCGGCATGGATCCGCGCATCGGGCACGCCTATGTCGGTCAGCTGATCATACAGCCCCTGCATGAAGGGCGGCGGGCCGCACATGTAGAAATCATAGGCGTCGAAAGGCAGGGTCCGGCGGAACAGATCGGCGCTGATGCGCCTTCGGCATATGAGCGGCGAGCGTCACGTGTCCGCTCCGGGACGACCGGCGTCTGTGCACGGCCACACGCTTCTGGCTGTGGTAAACCTCGACCATGCGCGCGGTCAGGCGCACATCCACCGACCGGCCGATCAGATGATGGGGCACCGAGTAGAAGGTGTGCTCGACCTGGATGTGGTAATCGGGATGGACCGTTGCCCGTTTCCATTCGGCATATTCGAATTGTGGATCCGGCAGCGGTGCCAGCGCCGCGCGCTCGATCTCCTCGAACATCAGGCATCGCGATTTGCCGGTGTGACGCATCGGGCGGTTGTTGAGTTCGTCGAGCAGGTCGGCAATGGCGGCGTTCAGATCGTCAAGGCTGAAGAAGCGCTGATTGCGCAGGCGCGCAAGGATCCAGCGCTCCACGATCAGGACGGCATTTTCAACCTTTGCCTTGTCGCGTGGCTTGCGGCTTCGGGTCGGCAGTATCGTCGTGTCATAATGCTCGGCCATGGCGGCAAAGGTCTGGTTCAACGTCGGTTCGAACCAGAGCGGTGTGGCGACACCTGCCTTCAGGTTGTCGCAGACAATCGCCTTCGGCACCCCGCCGAAGAACGAGAGCGCCAATATCTGGCTTTCGATCCAGTCCGGCAGCTTCTGGCTCAACGATGCACGCGCAAACGTTTTGTTGGACGCCGGCAGGACCGCGACGAAGATTTGCGCCTCTTCAACGGTGCCGGTTCCCGGATCGACAATCGGCACGGTCTGTCCCGCATAGTCCGTCTGCATCGCCGCGCCAGCTTCGTGGCGGTGCCGGTAGGTCGGATTTGCCCGGCGCATATGGGCGCCATAGCCTTGGCAGAACCAGGTATAGCCGTAACCGTCCGGGTGACTGGCCCGATATTCCTGCCACAGCAGCGTCAGGGTCACGCCCTTGCGGGTCATCTCGGTTGCGACCGAGGCCCAGTCCGGTTCGCTGTCGTCACGCGGTGGTCGCCCTCGGCGTTTGAACAGCGCATGCTCCACAGCAGCATCATCGTCATGGCCCGGCGGCAGGGGCCACTGGGACAACCCCGCTTCCTCGCGCGCAGCAAATAGGTGGCCACCGTCGTCTTGCTCAACTTCAGGCGATCGGCCACCGCCCGAAGCGGCAGACCGTTCTCATGCGTCAGGCGTAGTATCGTCCGGATGTCCTTCACGGTCGTTTGTCTCGCTCGCTTGCGTCGGGGCACGGCTCACCTCAATCAAATGTTGAAGGGTGAAACTGCCTCGACCGGAGCGACAAAACCGGTCCTGAAAAGCGCCAAAGCGTGTCCCGGATTTAATGAAACCGCTGTCCGCGATTTAGTGAAATCCGTGTCCGGTATTTAATGAAAACCGTGTCCGGGATTTTGTGAAACATGCAATGGAGCCGGGATGACAACGCCATCTACACGCGGCACCGCTGGCGGGTGGAAGGTACACACGGAACGACCAAAACACTCCACGGACTTGGAAGAGCCATCCGAAGAGGTCTTACAGAGATGAAAATCCAGGCCCTGCTGACAGCAACCGCCATGAACCTGAAGAAGCTGGCCGCGGCTACAATTTTTCTTACTGTGCTCTTTCGCCGAAACCCGTGAAGGCAGACCAATCCGAGCGGCCTGATAAGACTTTTGCAACAGCCCCCACTGAACCGTTTCCTGATCCCTCCTCACCCACAGCGTATTGGCGTCGGGCACCCGATCCGCCGGTACCAGGCCGCAGAACCGCATTCAGGATAGCCGGTCGCGCACCATGCACGACGTTTGCGCTAGGCTCAGACCGTGAAGCGACTGCAGCACCAGCATTTTGAACTTCAGGACGGGATCGAACGGCGGGCGTCCGCCCTTAGATGGCGTGCTGCGTCGCAGGGCCTTGGTTAAAACCAGCCGGAACATCTCAAAATCCACCGTTGCCGCCAGCGTCTCAAGCGGGTCACCCTCCGCCGACAGTTCCTTCAGACGGTCCTCGAACTCCCAGAACCCCCGTTGTCCCTGCATCGATAACCATCCCCGCAAATCAATGCCGGAAAGTGAATCACGAAACCGATTACAGGGCCAGTTTCCGGAGGCGTTCAGGTCCACTATTTGCCCTTGGGGGTACTGTTCTGCCCCCGTCTAAAGGCATCGTACTGCTTCATCTTGTCTTCGACAAATTCTCTCATCAGATCCGCATCGCAGTCAAATTTTTCTTCGGCCCATGCTTCAACAATTTCGTGATAGAAGTGCGGAAACCATTCGTTTGAAAATTCATCGTAAATAAGCGCATAGCCTTCGCTGGAGAATACCTCACCGACATACTCATCCGGCAGTGGCAACGGAAGCGGTTCGAAATTTGCGAAAATTTTCTCATAGTCGATCTGGCATTCTAGCAAATACTTAATATCATAATAAAGACAATCGTGATCACTAATAATATTGCTTGACTTCCATTTTTCCAATTCGTCAAGAATCCTACAACGAAAACTGGCATTTTTATTTTTTGGAAGCGAAAATTCAGTTTTTCGAAAATCATACGAGCCATATGAATTTTGAGCTCATCTTCAATTGAAGAACCATGCTGACGCTCCAGCTCTGTGAGCCTGTCTGACAAAAATAATCGTCAATACAAATGTTTGTCAGCATAACCTCATCAATATCATCCAATGCAAGAGCATCATCATAGCTCGCCCCATGGAAAACAGCGTTCTTCTCATGTTCATCTTCGTACATAACGAGTATGGCACCCACAATAACGCGCCGTTCTGAAATATAAAGATTATACTGGCGATCCATATCCGACTCAAAATTTTCCTCGTCATGAAAAGCTATCGCAAACTTAAGGTCAACAAACGCATTTTTCGAGGACTTTAGAGAGATACGCATTGTCATACTCCTGCTGAGTGCACCGATAATATCATATTGATTGAACGAGTCAAGATAGTATCGTAAAAAATTGGAAAAATGTGAATTTATATTATGAAGAAGACAGTATTCTTGATAATTAATATTGTGAAGATGAGCTTGATGTTGAGGCGGCGGCCGTTCAATTTCAAAGATCAAGTCGAGGGGTTTCTAAATTATTTCATATAAATCAGTTGGTTGCGCGGGGCTTCCTATGGTCATTCGTTCCAAGCGCGGCGAAGCCCGTTGCCATTTTCCCGTTTGTTTTCTTCAAAATGCGAATTCCGAAGAACAGGTTCTCAGGCTTTTCGCATCCTCCTGGCCAATCGTGTTTGGTCCCTGGTCGCGAAGAGCCCCAAAAAAATCTCGTTGGGTCCGTCAATTTCGCTCCGTTGGCACTTTCTGATCCTGGCCGCGGTCGCCACATCACCCTCTGCCTTCCGGTGTGACCCGCCCTACGAAGTCACGCGCGAAGGTCTCTGCGTCCATGGTCCTGTCGGCGATCAAGCGCCGGGCCAGTTCCACCACAAGATCCGCATTGGCGGCGATGATCGCTTCGGCGCGGGCTTGCTGATCCTTCAAGTCGGCTTCGACGCCGCGGCGATGGCGGCGGGCATGGACTTGTTCTTGTCACGGTGCGGATGCCAGAT
>JAAUPH010000297.1 GCA_012035435.1 Sphingopyxis sp.
CGCCGCCGCGCGTGCGCTGCGCCCCGCCGACGTGCTGGAGGCGGACGCCACCTACCCCGCCTTTGCCGACCGTTTCCCCTATCAGGAAACCGACGATCAGGACCGCGCCATTGGCGATGTGCTCGCCGATCTGGCGGCAGGCAAACCGATGGACCGGCTCGTCTGCGGCGACGTCGGGTTCGGGAAGACCGAGGTCGCGCTGCGTGCCGCCTTCGTCGCGGCGATGGCGGGGATGCAGGTGGCGGTTGTGTGTCCCACGACCTTGCTCGCGCGCCAGCATTACAGCAATTTGTTGAGCGATTCCGTGGCTTTCCGGTCAATATCGGTCGCCTGTCGCGGCTGGTGCCGAATGCCGAGGCGCAAAAACACCGCGATGCGCTCGCCAGCGGCAGCCTCGACATCGTCGTGGGCACGCACGCCGTCTTCGCCAAATCGGTCGAGTTCAAGCGGCTCGGCCTGGTCATCGTCGATGAGGAGCAGCGGTTCGGCGTGGTCCACAAGGAACGGCTGAAACAGCTCAAGACGACGTCCATGTTTTGACGCTCACCGCCACGCCGATCCCGCGCACGCTGCAAATGGCGATGTCGGGCCTGCGCGAGCTGTCGGTCATTCAAACGCCGCCGATCGACCGGCTCGCGGTGCGCACCTATGTTGCGCCCTGGGACCCGGTGGTGATTCGCGAGGCGCTGCTGCGCGAACATGATCGCGGCGGGCAAAGCTTTTTCGTCACCCCGCGGATCAAGGATCTGCCGGATATCGAGGAATTCCTCCGCACCCGCGTGCCAGAGGTCAAATATGTCGTCGCGCATGGCCAGATGGCGCCGGGCGAGGTCGAAGAGCGGATGAGCGCTTTCTATGACCGCAAATATGATGTGCTGGTATCAACCACCATCGTCGAAAGCGGACTCGATATCCCCAGCGCCAATACTTTGGTCATCCACCGCGCCGACCGCTTTGGCCTGGCCCAGCTCTATCAGCTCCGGGGGCGGGTTGGGCGGTCCAAGACGCGCGCTTATGCTTATATGACCACGCCCGAACAGGGGAGCATTACTGATACCGCAGAGAAGCGGCTGAAATTGCTCGGCGATCTCGACACGCTTGGCGCGGGATTCCAGCTCGCCAGCCACGACCTCGACATTCGCGGCGCGGGCAATTTGGTGGGTGATGAACAATCGGGCCATATACGGGAGGTTGGTTTCGAACTCTACCAGTCGATGCTCGAAGATGCGATCCTGACCGCGAAGGCCGAGGGCGCAGGCCTCGCCCCGCCGCGCGAGGCGATGTCGCCGGTCATCACGGTCGACGCCCCGATCCTGATCCCCGAAGACTATGTTCCCGACCTGCCGCTGCGTATGGCGCTCTATCGTCGCATCAACGATGCGGAGGGCCGTGCGGGGCTCGATGCCTTTGCTGCGGAACTGATCGACCGCTTCGGCCCGCTGCCGCCCGAAACGCAGAATTTGCTCCTGCTGATGGAGATCAAGGGCAACGCCAAGGCGGCGGGCATTGCGAAGCTCGACATCGGGGCGAAAGGCGCGCTCGTGACTTTCCACGGCGACACCTTCTCCAACGTCCCCGGCCTTATTGCCTATGTCGAACGGCTGAAAGATCGCGCGCGTATTCGCCCTGACAACAAACTGTCGATCAGCGGCAATTGGGTGAGCGCAGCGGCACGGCTGAATGGCGCGCAGCAATTGTCGACGGGGCTCGCGAAATTGGCGCGCCAAACCGAAAAATAGGGACAGTCCCCATTTTCACTCGGTCACGAACCTGAACAACAAAAAATGGGGACTGTCCCTATTTTTTGCGTTCATGATCCCCGCCAGCTCAGCCCCCGCCACCGGCCCCGACCCCAAAAACCCCTGCCACGTATCGACGCCGAGCGCCGCCAGCATCGTCCGCTGCTCCTGTGTCTCCACGCCCTCTGCAATGACGCTTAGTTCGAGCGCGCGCGCAAGTTCGACAATGGCCCGCACCACGATCTGGTCGCGGTTCGACCGGCCGAGCGCGCGGGTAAATCCGCTATCGATCTTGAGATAATCGATTGGCAACTGCGCCAATAGCGCCAGCGAGGAATAGCCCGTTCCGAAATCGTCGATCGCGATGCGGCATCCCACCGCCCGCAACGCAGTCAACTGCTCGACCGCATTGTCGGGGTTCGCCAGCATCGCCTGTTCGGTCAGCTCAAGCGTAAAGCGCGCGGCTGATAAGTCATGCGCCTTCAGCGAGGCCGCAAAGCGCTGCGCAAAGCCTGCATCGCCCAAATCCGCCGCGGTAATATTGAGCGCAACCTGCACCGTTCCAAGCGCGGCTGGCCACCCGCTGACTTCTGCCAAAGCAAGTGCGTGCGCATGCGCGGTCAGCTGGCATTCCAGCCGCGCCGCTGCCGCCGCCGTCGCCGAAGAACGCTTCACCGACGCCATGGCCGCGCTCGCCTCGCTGCGCGGGCCCATCGATGCCTTTTTTGACGGCGTGATGGTCAACGACCCCGACCGCGCCGTCCGCGCCGTCCGCCTTGGTTTGCTCGCGCGGTTCCGCGATGCGGTGCACGCCGTAGCTGATTTCTCGAAGATTGAGGGATGAGTTTCATCCGCTAACCCTTTTGCCGGTTCTGGCCTCCAGGAGTAATCGATGACCAACCAAGTGCATCTGTTCGGCGGCGCTGCCACAACCTCTGAACGGGCAAAGGAATTGCTGGGGGGCAAGGGGTCCAACCTCGCCGAAATGGCGTCGATCGGCCTGCCAGTACCGCCTGGCTTCACGATCACGACTGACGTTTGCACCGCCTATTATACCAATGGCCAGCAATTCCCTGCCACGCTTGCCGCCGAAGTCGATGCGGGCATCGCGCATATCGAGGGGATTACAGGCAAACGCTTTGGCGATGTCGCCGATCCGCTGCTGGTGTCGGTCCGCTCTGGCGCACGGGTGTCGATGCCGGGGATGATGGATACAGTGCTCAACCTTGGTCTAAACGACCAGACGGTCGAGGGGCTGGCGGCGACTTCGGGCGATGCACGGTTCGCGTGGGACAGCTATCGCCGCTTCATCCAGATGTATGCCGATGTCGTCATGGCGCTCGACCATGATGCGTTTGAAGAAGCGCTGGAAGTGGCCAAGGAGGACCGCGGGCTGTTCCTCGACACCGAACTGACGGCGGATGATCTGCGTGCGCTGGTTGCCGAATATAAGGCGTTGGTGGAGGCGCAATCGGGCGCGCCATTTCCGCAGGACCCCCGCGATCAGCTGTGGGGCGCGATTGGCGCGGTGTTCACCAGCTGGGAAAGCGAACGCGCGCGCGTCTATCGCCGTCTCAACGCCATTCCGGCGGAATGGGGCACGGCGGTGAATGTCCAGGCGATGGTGTTCGGCAACATGGGCGAAACCTCGGCGACGGGCGTGGCCTTTACCCGCGATCCGGCGACCGGCGCGCATGCCTATTATGGCGAATGGCTGATCAATGCACAGGGTGAAGACGTCGTCGCGGGCATTCGCACGCCGCAATATCTCACCAAAGCTGCACGCGAGGCCGCCAACGCCAAGCCGCTGTCGATGGAAGAGGCGATGCCGGAAACCTTCGTCGAACTGGCGGGAGTGTTCGACACGCTGGAACGCCACTACCGCGACATGCAGGATATTGAATTCACCGTTGAACGCGGGAAGCTGTGGATGCTGCAAACCCGGTCGGGCAAGCGCACGGCCAAGGCAGCGTTGAAAATCGCGGTGGATATGGCGGCCGAGGGGCTGATTACGGAAAGCGAGGCGGTACTGCGGGTCGATCCCGGCGCGCTCGATCAGCTGCTCCACCCCACGCTTGATCCCGACGCGCCGCGCGATGTGCTGACCAAGGGCTGCCCGCCAGCCCCGGCGCGGCATCGGGCAAGATCATGTTTACCGCCGACAGCGCCGAGCTTGCCGCATCGATGGGCGATGCGTGATTTTGGTGCGCACCGAAACCTCGCCGGAGGATATCCACGGGATGCACGCGGC
>JAAUPH010000298.1 GCA_012035435.1 Sphingopyxis sp.
GCGATGCCGGACGTCGTTGTCAGCCGTGTCCCGCCGGTGTCGGATTGGACCCCGCCCACCGAACGCGCGATGACCGAGGCCAGGGGTGAGGACGAACCGCTGCGGCTGGTGCTTGGCCTGAACGACTATCTGGCGACGCTGGCGCTGGGCGTGCTGTTTATCGGGAGTTTGGTAGCGGCCTATCTGGTTTTTTCCGCCTCGGTGACCGCGGCAATGGAAGGGCGGATGCAGGCGGCGGAGGCATTGCAGCTGTGGAACGGCGCAAAACCATGGCTGGCCTTGCTCATCCCTTTCACCATGGTCGTTGTGGCCGCCGAAGTCTTCGTCCGCCGCCAGCGCATGGCGCTGACCGCAGTAACCGCCGCGACGCACTTCGCGCTATTGACCCTCTTCGCCGCGCTGCTCTTCCTCTGGCAACAGCAGGGCGTGCCGCGCTTAGCCGACGGGCTGGCCGGATCGCGTGATGCCTTGGCGCCCTACGCCCCCAACAGCTTCATCATC
Organism: Sphingopyxis sp.; assembly: GCA_012035435.1. Next base: position 502 of record JAAUPH010000298.1, read on the forward strand.
GCCAGCATCGGGGCGGCGCTCGCCAATTGGGGGTTCGGCTGGCTCAATCGAATCCCGGTGTCCGCCGCATGGGGCGCGCTATCGCTGTTGCCGCTGTTGTTCATTGACGAAATTGCGCGCATGTCCGGTAATCTTGGCACACAGCCCGACATGGCATTTGGTCAAGTCCAGATCCGCCTGCTCATGTTCGGTGCTGCCGTGTTTATCGCTGCGGTGCTGTTCGACCGTTCAGACCCAGCGCGGCGCACCCAAAGGGCCGACATCGCCTTTTGGCTGCATTTGCTGGCCAGCCTGTTTCTGGTCATCATGCTGTTCCGCTGGGCCGCGAGCCTGCCGGCGCCCGGTCTGTCGACCGTGGTGCTGTTCGCGGCGCTGACCATGGTTGCGCTGGTGATCAACCGCCGTGCCCCGCTGCTCGTCGGTATCCCGTTCGTGCTGTTCCAGATTGAAATGCCCGAAATCGCGAGCGGATTTTTCGTCCGCCTGATATTCTTCGCGCTGCTGATGGCGCTGGTGCTCTATTGGGACAAAGTGCGGGCGCGGGCGATCCTGATCACCGCCAGTCCGGCCTGATTACACTGTCCTACAAGCGTCCGGCGCGGTAGGGACCGGGCCGGGGGATGAAAATGGCAGGGGACATAAGCTATGCGCAGCTGTTGACGGCGGCGGTCGGATTGGATCCGGCTACCTTCGCGGTGGCCGCCGCGATGACCTTTGGCGCGTCGGTCATCCGCGGCCTGACCGGCTTTGGCCTTGCGATCATCTTGGTGCCGCTGCTAGGTTTGCTGATCGCACCTGAACAGGCGGTGGTGCTGGCCATCATCATGCAGCTGCTGATTGGCCCGGTTGGGCTGGGCCATATCATGCGCGATGCGCACCGGCCGAGCGCGGTTCCGATTGCGGTACTGGCGATGGCCACAACGCCGCTCGGTATGCTCGCGCTAACGGCGGTGAGCGCCGATGTGGCGCGGCTGTTGATCGCGCTGGTTGCGCTTGCTGCCTTTGCACTGATCCTGTTGCCGCAACTTGCCGTGGGCCATCGTCCCGGCGCGGCGATGGTGGGTGCAACGGGGTTGGCGTCAGGGGTGCTCACCGGTTTTGCCGCGATGCCCGGGCCGCCGGTCGTGCCATTTTATCTGCGACAGCAAATTGCACCGACCGAGCACGTGCGTCCATGATGCTGATCTTTTTTGCTACCGCGATTGCGGGAACGCTGGCGGCGCTGTGGGTCGGAATTGCGGGATGGGTGACGTTCATGCTCGCGGTCGCGCTGTTTCCCCCCATGCTATTGGGCAATGCGCTTGGCGCGCAGGCTTTTGGCAAGGTGCCGGACCGGCTCTGGCGAACGATCGTCGGGCTGGTGCTGGGGATCGCGGGGGCGGGCGCCGTACTGCGCTTGGTCAGCTAATGGTCGGGCACTTGCGCGTTCGCCCGCTGCTCGTCTAAAGCGCTCCACCGCAGTTTTCCGTGCAAAGGGGCAAAGTGGCACAGTCGAACAATACCCAAACCGGCCGGGTTCGCGTGGGCCGCCCTGTGGCGGTGACCAATGGCCGCAGCCGTTTTGGCCTGACCGGCGTGTCGCAAGACTTCGACCCGCGCACCATAGCGATCCGCCCGGACTTGGCCGACATCGCGGTCGCGGGCCAGCATTTCGCCCCCCACTATGCCGCCCCGATGATGCGCAGCGTAACGGCCGCCACGCCGCTGCGTGACGCAAATACGCCCGACGCTGAGGTGCTGGCACAATTGCTGCCGGGTGATGGCTTTGCCTTACTCGACCTTACCGGCGGCATGGCGTGGGGCTATCGGCTGGCCGATCATCTTGTCGGCTATTGCCCCGCCGACTGTCTGGGCGCGCCAATTGCGCCGACGCACCGCGTGGTCAACGCTGACGCCGGCCTGTACGCTGCAGCCGATGATGCAGCACCGCCAGTCTCAAGCTTGCCGGCGGGCTCACTGGTGATGGGCAGCGCCAGCGACGCGTGGCTCGAAACACCGCATGGCTGGATGCGCGCCTCCGATGTCGAAGAGGTCCCCGCGACGACGGCGGACAACTGACCGGCCATGGCACACACGCTGTTCATCGACGGTGCGGCAGGCACCACCGGTTTGGAAATTGCCGAGCGGCTCGCGGGACGCAGCGAGTTCCGCTTGCTGGCACTGGACGAGCGCGACCGCAAGGATGCGGCCCGTCGCCGCGACGCGCTCAATGCTGCCGATTTCGTGATCCTTTGCCTGCCCGATGACGCCGCGCGCGAGGCTGCGGCGCTGGTGGACAATGGCTCCACGCGGATCATCGATGCATCAAGCGCCCACCGGGTGGCTGACGGCTGGGTTTATGGCCTGCCCGAGTTGTCACCGGGCAATCGCGCGGTGATCACCCACGCGGCGCGCGTGACCAATCCTGGCTGCTATCCAACCGGCTTCATCGCGCTGGTCGCACCGCTGGTGGAGCGGGGGCTGATCCCGGCCGATCTGCCGCTGACGTGTAATGCCGTGTCGGGCTATTCCGGGGGCGGAAAGGCACTGATCGGCCGCTTTGAGCAGGATGAACGCGACATCGCTTGGCGCGGCTATGCGCTGACCCTGGCGCACAAGCATGTGCCCGAAATGCAACATCGCACTGGCCTCGCCCAAGCCCCCTTATTTGCGCCGGCGGTGGTTCCGGCTTTTCGCGGGATGGTGGTGGAGGTGCCGCTGCACCGCGTGCTCGATGGCCGCATAGCGCCGCCTGAGGCGATACAGGCGGCGCTCGCCGATCATCACCTGGTCGGCGCGCGCGCGCTGTCCTCGACGTGCACGGCTACGACCCACCGGCCCTCGCCGCGACGCTCGGAACCCCCTGCTCATCCTGCAAGGAGCGCGCGACTACCAGGTCACGATGGACGACTTCGCCGCCTGGCGCGCTGCACTCGGCAGCCGCGCCGACGTGCGACTCACGTCCTACCCGGCGCTCAACCATCTGCTCATGACCGGCACCGGCAAGAGCACACCGGCGGAATACCGCGTCGAAGGCCACGTGGACGAAGCCGTCGTGCGCGACATCGTCGCCTGGGTGACCGCGCGCTGATGGACCTGACGACGGCGCTCGCGGCGATCTATCCGCCAGACCGGCTGCTGACGCGCACAAGTGCGCTGGCGTCCTACGAGAGCGGCGAAACGATCCGCGCTTACGTCGAGCGGCCCGCGGTCGGCGCGGCGCTGACCGGCCTCATCATCGTGACACTGTTGATCCTGGTAGCAATCTTCGCCCCTTTGCTCGCAAGAGGCACTTCGCCTCTTTCCCAGGATTTGGCCAACCGCCTGGCAGCGCCATCGGCGGAACACTGGTTCGGCACCGATGAATTGGGGCGAGACATTTACGCCCGCACCCTTTACGGCGCGAAGGTGACGCTCACCATCGTCATGCTGGTTTCCGTTGTCGTGGCGCCGATTGGCTTGGCGGTCGGCACGCTTGCGGGTTACCTCGGAGGCTGGG
>JAAUPH010000299.1 GCA_012035435.1 Sphingopyxis sp.
GAAGAGTCCAGTCTCCCTGAGCTGCGACGCGCTGAATCGGTGCCTGCCTGCATCGCCCCGACGGAGCGGATGCGTATGGCGATGCGCGATCTGTTCGGCAGCGCTTCGGCAGAGGCCCCCATGCTGGCGCTCTTGCCCCTGTTACCCGGCCAAGTTCCGCTCGACGACGTGCCCGAGGACGCGCAGCGGCTGCTCCAGCTCGTGTACTCGACCATCATGGTGGCGATGTGCATCGAGATCTGGCACCAGCCGAACGTCGCCAACGGCGAGCAGGCCGCCTGCAGCGCAGGCAAGGCGAACAGGGGGAAGAATGGCGCGGCGCGGCAGCATGGAGGCATCCGGAACGGTCGACGGGGCTGTGATCGGCCCGTCTGTCGATACTCCGCGATCAGGCCTTTGGTTTCAGCGTTGCATGCGCTTCTCTGTGATGCGGGCCGCTATGACGGCAATTGATATCACGTCGCCGCAATTCCGAAGATCGACCGAAGGCGCTCTCGACATGCCTGCCGGCATCCATCCGGCAGACAGTCTGAATCAGTTCGGCTCTGATTTGGAAATCCCGCTCGAATCACTCAAGTGGACGAGCGCTCTGGCCATACCCCACTTGCCGGCCCAAAATGAACTCTGCTACATACCTGATGCAAGTTACGAAAGACACGCTATGTCATCTGCTGAAAAGCCTCTCCTCGCAAAAAATATTTCGATTCGATTTTCGATCAGATCTAAGCATTTTTCTATGACGTTGATTTGCGTCACTTTATCAACGTTTCTCCTTTATTCCTACTTAAATCCTATTTTATTAAATACATGTATCGATACTTCATCTTTTGATAGCCGCGTATATTTTTTTTATGCGGCTGCATTTTCGATAGCATTATTCATCGGAATTGTTTCCGTGTATGGAATTTATAGTTTTGTAAAATATAAATTCAGCATAACAGATTTCGCATTTTTTTTTGGTAGCTATTGGCATACTTTTTGTGTGCGGATTCTCTATGATTTATTCAACTTTTGGAATAATTGATGGCTTCGCAGATGCTTCTGCCCAGTCGAGACAAATTACAATTGCGGCGCACTGGTGGGACTATCTATATTTTTCACTGACTAATATGGTCGGATACAGCAATAGTGAGTTCAGAATTTGGAAGGACGGCAGATCTATACAGATCATTCAGCTATTAATCGGAACCTATATAGTTCCTTATGCGAGCGCAGTAGCAATCGCGGTAAATTTAGGACGTCCATGATCTAACTCTAAATTTCAAATCAATCAGAAATGAAGACAAATGGCGTTGAAAATTGGGAAGATTTTCTACCTCCAAGAACCAAACATCTTCAGCGAGCATCTGGCGGCCGTCTTGAAGGCGAACGCTAGTTCGGAATGCATTTGGTGCATTTTGCTGTATTGCAAGTGATGGCATTCGATATGGAATTTCAATAATTCCAAATTCCGATAGTTCACGTAGCTCATGTTGCTGTGGTATGCCGTCACCATTATCGACCCAAAGGGCTAACGGACGTAGCTCATTTCCAGAAATGACACCGTCGCTATTGAGATCGAATTTCTTTAACTTTTCGAATCCATGGCGCGCGCCACCAGTATTCCCAAAAAGCGCGTCTCCATTCATTTTCCCATCAGTTGACCATTTGGAGTGATCAATCAGTAGGCCGTCACCGTCTCCTAATATCCACTCAATTTTACGGACCTTTCCTTCTGCCCTAATGTCAAAATAAACAGAATAGGCCATAGTCAGTACCGAATAGTACTTAGCGTTACCGCTATTGAACCCTGTAGTTGATATTGTCCCGTCCATATTCAGGTCGAGCACAACAGGGCAGTCGCCCGCAAGTGCTGGTCGGACTCGGGATAGCTCCAGCAGACCGGCCGACAGCAGACCCTCCAACTGCGAAGGCGTACTGTCCATCGCGTCGATCCGGCGCGCTTCCAGGAACGACAGCAACGCCGTACCGCTCAACCGGATCTCCTGCGGAATCAACACCAGACAGTGGCCCGACAACAATTGCAGCAGACCCTTCAGCGACATGTCGAACGAGAACGCCGCGTTCAGCGCCACCCGCGAGTTCGGCGCGCAACTGCGGTGCGTGGTCCGGCTCATCGCCTGCCAGAAGTTCACCGCGCTGCGGTGTTCGACCATCACCCCCTTGGGCTGGCCGGTCGAACCCGATGTGTAGATCACATACGCCAGGTTCCTTGCGGTCAGCCCCGCCACCTGCGGATTGCCCGCCGCGGATTCCGCGAAGTCCTCATCCAGTACTTCATCCAGCACTTCATCCAGGACGATCAGCGGCTTGCCCGACGCCGCCAGCATCGGCAGCGCATCGCGCAACGCCGCCTGGGTCAGCACCGCCATCGGCGTGCTGTCGTCCAGCCATGTAGGCCAGACGGTCCACCGGATACGCCGGGTCCAACGGCACATACGCGCCGCCGGCCTTGAGGATGCCCACCAGGCCGACCACCATCGCCAGGCTGCGTTCGGTGCAGATCGCCACGCGGCGTCGGGCTTCACACCCAGTGCGATCAGGCGATGCGCCACATGGTTGGCGCGACGATCGAGTTCGCCATAGCTCAGACGCTCGCCTTCGTACTCCACCGCGTCCGCATCCGGCTGCCGGGCGGCCTGGGCCTCGAACAGCGTGTGGATCAACGCCTCCTCGGGAAATTCCGCCTGCGTCGCGTTGAAGTCGATCAGCACCTGCTGGCGTTCGCTCGCTGGCATGATCGCCAGACTCCTGACCGGAACCTTCGCATCCGTTTCCAGAACATCCACCAACGCGTCGATCGCCGCCGCCAAGTAGCGGACCATGCGCGCGGGATCGATACCCGCGCCGCATTGCACTACCAGGGCAAATGCCCGCCCGAAGTCATCCACCGACATCGTCACCGGATAGTTCGTGCGCACTTTTTCACTGAGGATGCGAACTCCCTTTCCCTTCCATGAGGCCGAAAACGCGCTTTCGCCGTCGATGTTGTGGCGGTAATTCAGCAATGCGGTGAACAGGGGCAGCGGCGGCTGAATACCGCTGCATCGTTGCGCCAAGGCCAGCGGCGTCTGCTCGTGCAGAAGCAATTGTGCGAAGCGACGATGCGTGTCGCGCACCGCTTCATCCGCCGCGACGCCATCGAGAAGCACCCGGATCGGCAACGTGTTGATGAACAGGCCGACCACGTGCTCGGCGCCTTCTGTTTCCTGCAGGCGACCCGACAGGACGGTGCCGAACACCACATCGTCGCGGCCACTGCATTGCGCCAGTACCTGCGCCCACGCCACATGGAACAGCACTGCCGAGGGCACGCCCTGCCGCCGTGCGTTTTCACGGATCCGATGGGCCAAGGCATCGCTGAGCCGCAGGTGCGCTTCTTCCACATCGCCACGGCTGTCGGCCTGCACATCCAGCACGCCGAAAGGCGCTTGTCGGCTCGTCCACGTTCCCCAGTTGTTCGCGGAAGTACGTCTCGTGCTCGACTTCCGCTACCTCCAGGGTCCGCGCGATGAAATCCCTGTACGGCATGGGTGACGGGAGGGTATCGCCCTGCCCCTCCAGCAACGCCTGAATCTCCGACAGGATCAGATCCTGCGCGATGTGGTCGCACACGATGTGATGGTTGAGCAGCGACAGCAACCACTCGTCCGACTCCGGATCGCGGGCGATGTAGGCGGCCAGAATCGGCGCCTTCCGCAGGTCCAGGCGGACCCGGCGCGGATCGGTCTGCGCCAGCAACTGCGTCACGGCATCCTCGTTCGACGACAACTGCAGTTCGGTGATCGGCAGCACGGCGTGTCTATGCACGACCTGTACCGGCCTGCTCAAGTCCTGCCAGTACACGGCGCTGCGCAGGGCGTCGTGGCGGTCGATCACCTTCTGCAGAGCGTCCAGGAATGAATCCAGCCGCACTCGACTGTCGAAAGGCCACACCCGGAACAGAGCAGGTAGGTGTCGCCACCGCTCCC
>JAAUPH010000300.1 GCA_012035435.1 Sphingopyxis sp.
GCGCTATTGCCGCGGCACAGGCCGCACAGCCCGGCTGGGCCGCCACCAACCCGCAACGCCGCGCCCGCGTGATGTTCAACTTCAAGGCGCTGGTGGAGGCGCATATGGACGAGCTCGCCCATACGCTCAGCATCGAACATGGCAAGGTGATCGCGGACAGCAAGGGCGATATTCAGCGCGGCCTCGAAGTCGTTGAATTTTGCTGCGGCATCCCGCACGTGCTCAAGGGTGAATATACGCAGGGCGCGGGCCCCGGCATCGACGTCTTCTCGATGCGCCAGCCGCTCGGCATCGGGGCGGGCATCACCCCGTTCAACTTCCCCGCGATGATCCCGCTGTGGATGGGCGCGGTTGCGACTGCGGTCGGCAACGCCTTCATCCTCAAACCGAGCGAACGTGACCCCAGCGTCCCCAATCGTCTCGCTGAATTGATGCTAGAGGCGGGTATGCCTGCGGGCATCTTCCAGGTCGTGCACGGGGACAAGATGATGGTCGACGCGATCCTCGATCATCCGGCGATCAGTGCGGTCAGCTTCGTCGGTTCGTCTGACATAGCCCATTATGTTTACAACCGCGGCGTCGCGGCGGGCAAGCGGGTACAGGCGATGGGCGGGGCCAAAAACCATGGCATCGTCATGCCCGACGCCGATCTTGACCAGGTCGTCGCGGATCTCAGCGGCGCGGCCTTCGGCAGCGCGGGCGAACGCTGCATGGCTCTTCCTGTGGTGGTCCCCGTTGGCGATGATACGGCCGAACGGCTAAAGGCCAAATTGATCCCCGCGATTCAGGCGCTCCGCGTCGGCGTCTCAACCGATCCCGACGCCCATTATGGCCCGGTGATCAACAATGCGCACAAGACCAAAGTCGAAGGCTGGATCCAGAACTGTATCGATGAAGGCGGCGAGCTGATTGTCGACGGCCGCGGCTTCACGCTGCAAGGCCATGAGGACGGCGCGTTCATCGGCCCCACGCTGATCGACCATGTCACCACCGACATGGAAAGCTATAAAGAAGAAATTTTCGGCCCGGTTCTGCAAATTGTCCGCGCGAAGGATTTCGAGGAAGCCCTCGCGCTGCCCAGCCGTCACCAATATGGCAATGGCGTCGCCATCTTCACCCGGAACGGCCACGCCGCCCGCGAATTCGCCGCGCGCGTAAACGTCGGCATGGTCGGCATCAACGTGCCTATCCCGGTGCCGGTGGCGTATCACAGCTTTGGCGGCTGGAAGCGTTCAGCGTTCGGCGACACCAACCAGCATGGGATGGAGGGCGTGAAATTCTGGACCAAGGTGAAAACGGTAACCGCGAAATGGCCCGACGGGTCGGTTGATGGCGGCAACGCGTTTGTAATTCCGACGATGGGGTGAGGGGGGGGGCTGGCGGTGCTCGCTGCTTGCGGCAGGTGTAGCGGCACAGTATACCGCTTGGAGGCCCGTGCGAAATGGCATAGGCTTTGGAGGCGTTTTTCATGGCATGAAGGGAACGACCATGGCCTTGCTGGCTGCTGCTCTCCTGCTTTCCGCCGCAGCTGCGGCAACTCCCTCGGCGTCTACCGAACCTGCGACCATTACTGGCCCGATCCGGATGAAGCCTTCCGAAATCCGGGCCTATAACTCCACCCTGACGCCGGATCATCCCAATTATATCCGCTGCACCGTAGAGGTTCCCACCGGTACATTGGCAAAGAAAGTGCGCACGTGCCGCACAAACCAGGATTGGGCACGGCTCAATGCCGACGGCAATGACAAGGCGCGCAGACTACTCGATGCCGCCCGCAACGGCTGGACCGACGGACGAAACTAAACCCTGTTTCAGTTGAGCTGGTTTTAGCCGCGGTCAGCGGGTACCCGCCGCAATTGCGGCGCAATTGCGGGGACGCTATACTAAATTGAAGCCGCCTTGGTGCTATAACACTCTTTTCTGGTGGCCCGTTTGTCGCGCACTGTCATTCCTTCGGTTCCGCATCATGTGACCCAGCGGAGCAATCGGCGGCTACCGGTGTTTTTTTGGCGACGATGACCGGCCCGTCTGAGCACAGGCCGCCCTCTCGCCGACGCCGAGTGGATTGCCGAAATGGAAGCGCGTATCGACAGAAAGCTGGGACCCGCCAAACGCGGCCCAAAGCCGAAGACGAATTTGGGACGATGTCGCCGGAAGCGCGCCCGAAGTTGCAATCTAATTTAATATAGTGTCCCCGGAATTCTCGTGTCCCCGGAATTCTCGCTGTTCAGGCACTCGCCAATCACCTGCATGACCTGATTAAGCTTGGCCTGCGCGTTGGTGCGCGCCCCCATCACCTCATTCTGTCGCGTCAGGATGCTGCGAGCGGCCTGAGCAGCGGACGAACGGGGCAAGGGCGCGGTCATGCGACCACCCTAACAGAGTAGAAAGGACACTGTCACGTGCGGCTTGTCCCTTAACGATTGCGCCGCCAACCGGCGCCCGCAGCAGTTTGGCAGCTGTGTCGCATTGGTACGATTTGCCCAGGGTACCGGTACATCGTCTCAGATTGTGCGCTCCGGCAAGCATTGGCATTAACGAATCGTTAGCCAAACTTGGAGAATAACAATGAAATGGCCTGCCTTTGCGATTGCTATGGTCGCCTTCGCGAGCTCTCCCGCTCATGCCGCAACCGTCCTCTATGGTGCCGATTTTGAAAATGGCGCGCCAAACGGCTGGACGGGCGATGTTACGTCCGTCACCACCGCGCCTGCCGGCCAGAAATTTCTGGGCCTGTTCGAACGCAAACCCGATCCGGCCAATCCTAACGCACCTCAGGGCGTGCCGGTATACAGTACGCTTAACCTTGCCACTGCCGGATATACTAGTCTGAAGGTGACGTTCGACCTTTATGCCATTAATGGCCTGGATGGCGACAATTTCTTTTCATTCGCAGCGCAGAATAGCGAACTGCTGAACGCAAGCTTTTCGAACATATTCCCCTATCCGCAAACTTACGGTGGTCCCGACAGCCCCGGCGGAACGGGTTCAGACCCCGCGCTGTTCGGTGCGCTGGGATATAGCCCCCAGATGTTCGACGATTACACATACCATCTGAGTTTTTTCGTGCCGGTGACATCTAGCATGACCAGCTTCCGGCTTGGCGGGCGGTCGAGTTCCTTTGGTGACGGAGCCTTTGGCGTCGACAATTTCAAAGTGGAAGGCTTTACGAGCGCGGCAGTGCCTGAACCGGCAACCTGGGCGATGATGATCATGGGCTTTGGTTTGATCGGCGGCAGCATGCGCGCGGCACGGCGCCAGCAATTGGGCCGCCTCGCTCGCGCCTGACTTTGTCCACCTCCTGGGCATTAAGGCCCGCCGGCAGTAACCGGCGGGCCTTACTCATTGAGGACAGGAAGTGCTTGGCGCAGTCGGCCCCACGACCATGGTTAGCCCGGGTTTTGCGCAACCGTTGACACCGGGCGCGGTGCATATCGTGCGTCCCATGTCGCAGCATCAATCTTGTACCGTTCGAACGCCGCGTAGAAATCGGTGAAGGGCTGGTCCAGCGTGGCGAGCTGGCTTTCCGCGTTCGCAATCAACTGCGCTGATGGCGTGGTTGCAACCGTCTGTGCGATCACGGTGGCGCGGCGGCAGAATTCGGTTTGCGCCGGTGGCTGGGCGAAGTAATTGAACAACTGCGTCGACAACCGGTCGCGTTCCTTCACGCCCGTGGTGCGATTAGCCTTGGCCAGATCGGCGATGACCTTTTTCTCGGCAGCCTGAATGCTGCGGGTGTGGTTTTTGATGATCTGGTTATAGGCCGCCACCAGCGCAGCCTCATTCCCGCCCCGGCAGCCGATGGCAGCGACATTGAGCCCCGTCTTCAGCTGCCAAAAGGCGCGCTCGCCCGCAACGCCGCTGTTAATGGTGACGTATCGGCCCATCGCGTCACGCGTGGGCACTCGCTGCGTTTCGGCGGCGCTCCCCGGCGACATGGGGCGCGGCGGGATCGACATAACCG
>JAAUPH010000301.1 GCA_012035435.1 Sphingopyxis sp.
GTGCAGGGTGCGTTCGCCAAGGCGGGCGTCGTGCAGCTGACCGGCGACTGGACCCGCGGCGATCCCGCCATCACCGCGCGCTCGCCGAGCAGGGACGCAACAGCCTGCCGCTCTATCTGTGGTATGCGCCGGGGGCCAACGCGGCTGAGGTTCTGCCGCAGATTTTAACCCCTGCGATGTTGGTTGAGCGGGCGGAAGCGCCATGACCAAGGCTCGCGCCGACCAGCTAGTGGTCGATCAGGGCCATGCCGACAGCCGCGCGCGGGCGCAGGCTTTGATCCTGGCGGGGCTGGTCTTTGTCGGCGACCGCAAGGTGGACAAGCCGGGCCAGCAATTGCCCGCAGCTACCGTGCTAACGCTCAAAGGCCGTGATCATCCCTGGGTGTCGCGCGGCGGGTTGAAGCTTGATCATGCGCTCGCCGAACTTGGCTGGGATGTCACGGGTAAGGTCGCGATCGACGTCGGCAGCTCGACGGGCGGCTTTACCGACGTGCTGCTGACGCGCGGCGCGGCGCGCGTGTATGCGGTCGATTCGGGGACCAATCAGCTGGCTTGGAAATTGCGGCAGGATGACCGGGTGATCGTCCATGAACAGACCGGCGCGCGGGTGCTGACCGGTGTCCACATCCCCGAGCCCATCGACCTGATCGTGTGCGATGCGAGCTTCATCAGCCTGGCCAAAGTACTGCCGGTGCCAATGGGCTTTGCACGATCGGGCGCACGGTTGATCGCGCTCATCAAACCGCAGTTTGAGGCCGAGCGGCACGAGATTGGCAAAAAGGGGGTCGTCCGTGATGCCGCAGTCCATGTGCGGGTGTGCGCTGAGGTGGAGGCTTGGCTGACCAGTGCAGGCTGGGCGGTTGAGGCGCTGCTGACCAGCCCGATCACCGGGCCGGAGGGCAATGTCGAGTTTCTGGTGGCGGCGCGGAACTCGCGCCCCGCCCCGCAAGTTACTGCTTGACGCTAGCCCTAACCCCTTCAACAAGCTCGGTGCTTCGCATCGCCGTGCCGCTCGCTTGAAAAGGTCGCCCATGTCCCAACTCGCTACACCTGGTCAGCTGCGCATGTCCTTCATTCGCTGGGCGCTGATCACGGTTCCCGCGACGGTGCTGCTGGGCAGCCTGTCGGGACTGCTGTCGAACAGCGGGTTTGGCAATCGCTGGTTCGACACCCTGAACATGCCCGACATCATGCCGCCGGGCTGGGTGTTCGGCACGGTGTGGCCGATCCTTTACGCGATGCTGGGGTTTGCGCTGGCGATGATCCTTAACGCGCGCGGGGCGCAAGGGCGCGCGCTGGCGCTCGGCCTTTATGCCATCGCGTTTATCGCCAATCTGCTGTGGTCGCCGCTCTTCTTCGCGGCGCATCAGGTTACCGCGGCCTTTTACCTCATCCTGTTCATGCTCGCGATCACCATCGCCACCGCCTTCGCCTTTGGCCGGATTCGCAGCGCGGCGGCATGGCTGCTGGTGCCCTATATGGTGTGGATCAGCTTTGCCTCGATCCTCAATTACAAATTCGATGTGATGAATCCCGACGCCGAGACCCTTGCACCGCCCGCAGCGAGCGCCCAATTATAAACCGAAGGCCAAGCGCCGTCGTTCAAGGAAGCTGACAATGCAAAGTGAGAACCGCTTTTTCGATGACCTGGCCAAGGTGCTGAACGGCGTTGCTGGCACAGTTGCGGGTGCGGGGCGTGAGGCCGAAGCCGCGATGCGCGAACGGGCCAAGGAATGGGTCGGCCGCATGGATTTTGTAAGCCGCGAAGAGTTTGAAGCCGTCAAAGCCATGGCCGCGACCGCGCGCGCCGATGCCGACGCACTGAAGGCCCGGCTTGACGCACTAGAGGGCAAGACCGCCCCGGCAGCAGCCAAACCGGCGGCGAAGCGGATTCCGAGGGCCGACGCCTGATCCGCGCCGCGCAAGACTCGCGTTACCGGCCGCCAGCGGCTATGCTGGCATGGCAATGACCGACAATATCTATGACGATGATGAACATGACGCCGCGCCGATCGATATGATCAGCGCCTATTTTGAGGCGCATGGCTGGCCGCACGAAATGGTCAGCGAGGATGAAATTGTCGCGACGGTGCAGGGGTCGTGGACCAATTATGAACTTCGCGCGGTGTGGCGCGCGGAAGACCGGGTCATCCAGTTGCTCGCCTTCCCCGATATTCGCGTGGTGGAGGATCAGCGCAGCGCCACCCACGAGGCACTCGCGCTCATTAACGAGCAACTATGGCTTGGTCATTTTGAACTATGGTCGGCGAGCGGCACAATCCTTTACCGCCACGGTTTGCTTGTCGGCAGCGACGGTGCGCTGGGGCTGGATGCCGCAGAAACATTGATCGAAACCGCGATCGACGAATGCGAGCGATTTTACCCGGTGTTTCAATTTGTGCTGTGGGGCGGAAAATCGCCTGTGGAGGCATTGGCCGCCTCGCTGATCGAAACGCGCGGCGAGGCTTAGCGCCGCTCGTAGCGGACCAGCCCCGGTCCCAATTCATTCGGCCCGATAGCGAGCGTCTCGCCGCTCCAGTCCACGATAAAGACCGAACGGCGCCCCATGTCGGCTGGCACGGTCGCGCGGTTGCCCGCTATCGACAGGCCGGCCGAGGGGTTCTTGCGCTCCTCCGCCGCGACCGCGATCAGGGCGGAGTAATTTTCCTTGTCGCGCCCCTGGACGAACATATTGCTCGCGATGCGCCCGACCGAGCCCGAGGGCAGGTCGATCATATAGTTGGTGCCGCGCCCTAAGCTGTCGTCGAAACTATTGTCGCGGACATCGACCGCGATGGCCCGCGATTTGAAATAATGGCCGCCGCTGCCCTTTTCGAACCGGCTGCGGGTGACGATCACCCGGCCATAGATGCCGGTATAGATGCTGTGCGCGCATGACAGACCGCGGTCGCAGCGGCCGAGCCGCGAAAAGGTCGATCGGTCGATGGTCAGCGTCGCTGCGGCATCGTCATGGGTCAATATGCCCTCTTCGCTATTGCGGAACAGCGTGTTGCTGACCTCAAGGTCGCTGCGTTCGAGGCGGATGCCCGAACCATTGCCGTCGGGGACGCGCAGATTCTGGAACACCAGCCCGTCGACCCGTGCGCCCGCACCGCGCAGCACCAGCACCGCCTTGCCCTCGCGCGGGTCGCCCACGCTGAGCGACTTGGCCTTGGTGGCAAAGCGCTCCACGAACTGGTCGGCCACCCGCTCGTCCACCACGATCCGCTCCGTCGACATGCAGATCTGGCCCTGGTTCATGAAGGCGCCGAATGCGGCGGCTTTAACGGCCTCATCCAGATCGGCGTCTTCGAGCACAATCAGGGGCGCCTTGCCGCCGAGTTCGAGGTGCACGCGCTTGAGCGAATCGGCTGCGGCCAGTATGCTTGCGCCAACTTACCCCGGTGACGCCTTCTGACCCTCGCCGAGATTGGCCCCAGGCCAAAATTGGCGGACATCCCGCTAGAGCGTTACATCCCCCCTTTTCAAAATTGCAGGTATGCACACATGAAGCAAATGAAGCTTCAGGAACTCAAGGTCAAGAAACCGACCGACCTCGTCACGTTTGCCGAAGGTCTTAGCGTCGAGAACGCCAGCACGATGCGCAAGAGTACTTCGCTTCCAATGCCGCCGAATGGGATCGCTTGCGCAGGCTGCATATTCCCGAAGAGCAGGTTGAGGGTGCGCTGCTTGGATTTGATCGGATCGGTTCTAGGTGCCGTCGTATTTGGATTTGGGCACGGGAACGGGGCGGCATTCGCCGTTCGTCGGCGAAAATCTGGCGAAGCAACGCCGCGACGAGACGGGGACGGCGCCCCCTACGGGGCCGGAAGCCCCGACCGCAACACAATTTCCCGCGATTACCAACCAGGCCGCCACTCAGACCACCGCCCCGACGGCGACCTCTGCACCCTCAGAAACCCAGGCTCCGACCGCCACGGTAAACCCCGGCTGGGGCGACGA
>JAAUPH010000302.1 GCA_012035435.1 Sphingopyxis sp.
CGTCCAGCAGTTCGTCGTCGAGCAGCTCGTCTTCCTCAAGCAGCAGCTCGTCATCGGGCGGACCGACCCCGGTTCCCGCTCCGCCGATGATGTTGCTGTTCGGCGCCGCCGCCGCCGCGCTCGTCGCGCGCCGCAAGCTTGCGCTCAAAGACAATGGCAGCATCGACCGCGAGGCTGCCTAAAGTTCCACTGGACGGACGGAGCAACTCCCGCCGCCAACAAGGATGGGCCGGTGCCGACCACCGGCCCATTTTTTGTGCCCAGAACCTATGCCCGCGCTTGCACGCCAACCGCCCGCGCGGCATAGGCAGCCGCCATGCACGACATCCGCCTGATCCGCGAAAATCCCGCCGCCTTCGACGCCGCCCTCGCCCGGCGCCGGCAGGACGCCATCGCCGACACATTGGTCGCAATGGACAGCCAGTCGCGCACGCTCCAGACCGAGCTTCAGAACGCGCAGGCGCGCCGCAACGAAGTGTCGAAAGACATTGGCGCGGCGATGGGCCGCGGCGACAAGGCCGCAGCGGAGGCGATGAAGGCCGAAGTCGCCGAACTGAAGGACCGCATGATCGCAATCGAAGCGAGCGAGCGCGACGCCCGCGACGCGCTCCACGATGCGCTTGCTACCCTCCCCAACCTGCCCGCCGACGATGTGCCCGAGGGGACCGACGAAACCGCCAATGTCGAGCTCGCCCGCTGGGGCACCCCGCGCACTTTCGACTTCACTCCATGCGAACATGCCGACATCGGCCCCGCGCTGGGCCTGGATTTTGAAACTGGCGCGGCGCTGTCCGGTTCGCGCTTTACCTTCCTGCGCGGGCAGATGGCGCGGCTTAACCGTGCGATTGGTCAGTTCATGATTGATCACCAGACCGCGAACAACGGCTACACCGAATGCAACACGCCCGTGCTGGTCCGCGACGAGGCGATGTATGGCACCGATAAACTGCCCAAGTTCGCCGAAGATTCATTCCGCACGACCGATGGGCGGTGGCTGATCCCAACGTCGGAAGTCAGCCTGACCGCGTCGGTCATGGGGCAAATCCTTGATGTGGCGGCGCTACCGATCCGCATGACCGCGCTGACCCTGTGCTTCCGCAGCGAGGCCGGTGCGGCGGGCAAGGACACGCGCGGCTTCATCCGTCAGCATCAGTTTGAAAAATGCGAGCTGGTCAGCGTGACGCGAGCCGAAGACAGCGATGACGAACATGAACGCATGACCGGGGCCGCAGAATCGATCCTTCAGGCGCTGAACCTGCCCTATCGTAAGCTGCTGCTTTGCACCGGCGACATGGGTTTCGGCGCGCGCAAAACCTATGACCTGGAGGTGTGGTTGCCCGGTCAGAACAGCTATCGTGAAATTTCCAGCTGTTCCAACTGCGGAGACTTCCAAGCCCGGCGCATGGACACGCGCTACCGCCCGGAAGGCGAAAAGGGCACACGCTTCGTCCATACGCTCAATGGATCGGGCCTCGCGGTCGGGCGCACCCTCGTCGCGATCATCGAAAATTATCAGCAAGCCGGCGGCAGTGTCACGGTGCCCGAGGCGTTACTGCCCTATATGGGCGGGGTAACCAGCCTCACGCCATAAGCCGCCCTACCCCCCACCGTCTGCCCTCAGCTTGTCGAAGGGCTGTCCTTTTCTTGACCATGGTTGAAGAAAGTACGACCCGTCGACCAGCTCAGGATGGACGGTTTTGATAATTGGACAAAAAATGCGCATCCTCCTCACCAATGACGACGGTTATCACGCCCCCGGCCTGACGGTGCTGGAGGCGATCGCCCGGACTCTATCGGACGACATCTGGGTCTGTGCCCCTGCAGAAGAACAGTCGGGCGCGGGTCATTCGCTGACCCTCTCCCGCCCCGTCCGTGTCCGCGAACATGGGCCGCGCCGTTGGTCTGTTTCCGGCACGCCCACCGATGCGGTTATGATGGCCATAGGCAAGCTGATGCCCAACAAGCCCGACCTGATCCTCTCAGGGGTCAATCGCGGCGCCAATCTGGGTGATGACATTACTTACTCCGGCACCGTGTCGGCGGCGATCGAAGGCGCGCTCGCGGGCATTCGCTCGGTCGCGCTCAGCCAGGTTTATGCGCGAGAGGGCATGGGCGATACCGTCCCCTTTGCCGCCGCCGAAGCTTGGGGTCCGCGCGTGCTCGCTCCGCTGCTAGCGCAGGAGCAAGCGCCGCGCACCGTGGTCAACATCAACTTCCCCGCGCTCCCCGCCGACGACGGTCCAGGGCATCCGCGTCTGCCGCCAGGGCTTTCACGACTATTCGCGCGGCAGCATTGTCGAGGGCACCGACCCGCGCGGCTATCGCTATTTCTGGTTTGGCCTGCACGGAATCGAGCAAACGCCGGGCCATGACACGGATCTGGAGGCCATTGCCGACGGCTTCGTCGCGGTCACGCCGCTGCATCTCGACCTGACACACGACGCGTCGCTGACCGCGTTGCGGGCGGGATTCAATTCGCCGGCTTAAGTCGGTGCCACCAGCGACGCGCGCGCATCACGGCGCGATAACGCCAGTTTCCGCCCGTCGCCACGCACAGATCGACCATTGTCGCGCGGCCCGGCCATAGCCCGTTGATCGTTGCTTCGTCGGGCGCGGAGCAACTGTCGAACAGCGTCACGCGCGTCGCTTCGGGCAGCGCCATGATGTGCTGCAACAGCAATATCCCGGGGGCATAGCTCGCGAAACTTTCATCGTAACAGCATTTGAAGCCAAAACCGTAGGCGCCGTTCAGAAAAAAGGCCGACATCGCCACCGGTCGACCGCCCGCCATCAGCGATTGGCAGCGGATATGGCCAGCGGTAAAGGCCGCGCGAACGACATCGGCAAACAGCGCCTTGCTTCCCGGCTGGCTGGCCAGCGCCGACCGCGCCGCGCCCTTCCAGCCCGCCAATTCCATGGCGAGGAAATCGCCGATCCAGCGTTCGACCTCTGCCGGGCTGGCTGCAACGGTGCAGTTAACTGGCCCATGGTCGCGTGCCAGCTTGCGTTCCAGCGCGCGCAACCGCGCGCGGCGCCTGGCCGATTGAGGGGGAAGGCCCTCGGCCGGACGCAGCACAGCCCGCTCAAACGCTCGGGTGACAGTGATCGCTCGCCCTGTCGCAGCGCAATGCGCGTGCAGTGCGCGCGTGACACGGTGCGCCGCGTTCAGCATGGGCAGCGCCAGAGCATGGCCTTCGGCTTGATCCAGCCCGGGCAGTAGCTGCTGCCAGAACGCGGCTTCGCCCCCGCGCCGCACCAATGGCCCGCCCACGAATTGATTGGCGTTCAGCAAGCCTTGCCAGTGTCTTAACGGCAGGCGGCCAAAGCGCGCCGCTGGCTCCGCCGCCAGCACACCCAGCCACTCGCCGTCATCCCGAACAACGATGAACAACCGCGCCCGCTCATCCGGGTCGAAATGCTGCAGCACCCCACGAACAAACCAGTCGCTCGCAAAGGCGCTGTCCCCGCCGACATCGGCGGTCAACCGCGCCCAGGCATCGCCGTCGGCGATGTCCTTGGCGATCATGACGCCCTTTGGCGTTGTGCCAGGGTCCTTTGCCGATGCGGTCGCGGGCGTTCACGCTGACAAAGTTAGTCAATACGCTGACGGCGGCGATGTGAATGGCTTTTCCGTCGTGGAGCATTCCCGCGACTGGTTTCGGCGGCTCCGTGGATGGATTCGCGCGCGTGCGCGCGATCAGCCACGCGATCGACATCAGCACGACCGCCGCAAACACAACGATCGCAATGCGGTTCCACGGCAGCACCAGGTTGCTCATGACCTGCACGCCGCCCGAAAGCCACGCCGGGTTCTCGACCGGCACGTTCTGCGCGCCGAACATCGAACGCACCGCCTGCTGCAGCACGAGGCTGATGCCCCAGGTGGCCAAGAGCGTTTCCAGGGGTCTGCCGTACAGGAAGCGGATCACACCGCGCTCCAGCACCGCGCCGACGGCAC
>JAAUPH010000303.1 GCA_012035435.1 Sphingopyxis sp.
ACCAAATCTGGGGGAGATTGCGCGACGCTGTTTCGGGTAATCTCAGAGGGCTCCAAGGCCGGATCGCTCCATCCAACGACCCGACAGACCGGCGCTTCGTTGCAAAGAGAAAGAGCGCTCACCGCCCAGCGTGCAGCCCCTGCCTGCGAAGGCAATGCAAGCCGGCGCACAACACTCTTGCTTCGGGTGGGTGCCACTGTAGGACTCTCGACCGATGGAAGTTGCTCCTCACGGAGTGCCGATGGGGCATCAATTGCTGCTTCGACTATAGAATCTTCCAGCGCAAATCCCGGAGCGTGGGCCGGAAACAAAGCGGCGAGTGCCGGGACCGCTGGTTCCTTCCCTGCCGTTTTCTGACGAAACGCAGCCGGCGTTCCCCAATATCCCGGCCAGCGAAAAAAAAGGTGGGTACGGACGCTTGCGATCTTATCGAGACTGTCACTCCAATAGGGCACAACCCAATTTGTGTGATAGTGCGTCGAAAGTCCCACCCGTTCGTCAACGTGGCCGTGTATCATTGCCCGTGCCAAGCCAGTCGCGGTGCTCCATGAACCAGCGTTTGGTCGCCAGCGCTGCATAGAGCCGTCACAGGTGAATGAAAACTGGCATCCGGTGCGACGCTCTGATCCCTGGAATACCACGCCGCAGATCGATTTCGGAAATGCTGGATGCCTTACCCTGTTGAGGATGACCTGCACAACAGCGCTTTGGTCGCTAAGGTTCCCGCCGGCCTCGTAGAGCGCAGCGGTCGCAAGACAGGAGACAGCCCTCTCCTCGTCTGCTTTGACAAGTGCGTGCGAGTAAGGCGCCGCTTGCAAGATCTTGGTGGTTGCGAATGGGCGCAAGGCGTTGATTTCCTGTGCTGTCTGCGCTGATACTGCAAGGAACTCCTTCTCGGGGGCAACTGCGCCTGGCATGCCTACTTTGGGAAGCGGAGGCAAAGTGCCATCGTTCAATGATGCAAGCTGGGCACGATCAATAGGCTTCATTCCGTCAATAACAGAGTAAGCTAGCAGACCAGCCGAGCCGAGGATCGGCACCAGAAAACCCAATATCAGTAACTTAGGGAGCCTCACCAAAACTCAGATCCTTATCCGGTAATGCTCTGCGATCGTAAGGAGCGCCAGACCGATCACAGGATGGACACGACCGTTTGCATGGGATTTTGATATCCAACGCGCTTGCTTGTACCCACCATTAGCGCGGGATCGAGGAGAATTCACGGGTCAATTTTTCGGCTCAGCCCTGCCGTGCTAGTCTGAGACAAATTTTGCGCTCAAGAAAGGTTTGTCAAGGATAGCCCGCACGATTCGCCCTTCCAATCAAAGCATATCGCAGCTTTGATCAGTCGTGCGCCATCGAAAACACGCATCTGCCCGCAGTCTGCCCGCCGCCTGCCACCAGCTGTCGTTTTTATCTCGCGGGGCTCGCTACGCTCACCATATCTTGTATCAAGCGCACGCTGATGGTTGATGATGCCAGTCCCGGTTTCAGGGCGCTGCCTCCGAAGATATAATGAGATCAATATATGAAATACCGAGCCAAAAAATGGGCACAGCTCAATGGCCTATGAGCAAGACGGCGTGGTTCCGATGAATGCGATAACGCCATGAAGGTAGCTCTGACATTTACCGCGCTTGGGTTTGCAGCTGTCAGCGCAATGGCGCTTTCTTCGGTCGCCTCGGTCAGCCCCCCTCCCCGCCAAGCCCCTCCGGTCGTTGGACCCGGCAAGCCCTTCGTTGATGATCTCTCGAGTCTAGACCAAGCGATCTGGTCAGTTTCCGATGGCTGGAGCAATGGCGCTTACATGGTCAACGACTGGCGAAAGGCTCAGACCCGATTTGGCAAAGGCCTGGTTCTCGCTTTGGAAGACCGGCCAGGGGGCATAAGCCGTTATGCGTCGGGCGAGGTTCAAAGTCGGGACACATTCGGGCATGGTTACTACGAAGCCACAATGCAGGCTGCGTCAGGTAGCGGTATTATAAGCGGCTTTTTTACTTATACTGGTCCCCCGTTTGGAAAGCCTTGGAACGAGATTGACGTAGAGATCCTTGGGAAAAATACGCGCGACGCAACCCTCAGCTATTATTACAATGGCAAATCTCTGTCACACGTTGTTGCGCTGGATTTTGATGCCGCTAGCGGCTTGCATCATTATGCATTTGATTGGCAGCCGGACTATATTCGCTGGTACATTGATGGCCGTCTGGTGCTACGAAGCAGTGGGATCAGAGCTACCACTTCCAAACGTTTCTCAAAAGATCATGATGCACCTTTGGGGGAACCGACAGCATCAAGGAGTGGGCAGGGCCATTCGACGCACGCGCAATTCCAACCAGCATGCGATTTGGATGCATTGCATATTCACACAGTCGGCCCGAGACCGACAAATGTCGCGGCGGGTAGGGTATCTAGAGATTGTGGTTCAATCCATAGCGCGGCGCAGCATCCGCGGGATTGGTGAGCCATTCAGCTATAAAACCCAATGCCCAGCTCAGTTGCATGGTGGCAGCAGCAAGCCCTGCAGCAAAAGCCCAGCCCCCGCCCGCCTTCACGCCTACCGCGACGCCTCCGAGAAGACATGCGAGGACCCACGTGGCGGCGGGTATGAGAAAAATGGGATGGACCGGGCCAAGGAGCGCTAAACCAATCGCCAGCGGGACCCCGAGCGGCAGCAATTGTCGCAGTTTGGGCCGCATTCCGTGGCGCCTCATGTTGCGGGCCCTGCCCTGTCCATAGCGACTATACTGTTTCCAGAGCGACCCCAGATCCGCGCGCGGAAAGTATGTCACTGCGGCGGCAGGTTCGAGCCAGATCGAACCCCCTGCCATCTGTTGCCTGTGATCGAATTCGGCGTCTTCGTTGCACGGCATTGCCTCGCAATATCCGCCAACAGAACGAAACATATCCAGATCAATCAAGGCGTGATGGCCGTGTTCAACAAAACGCCCACTGAGAAGATGGCGATGTGGCGAACCTCCGGTGCCGAGTATGCTGTTCTGTGCGGCGGCCGTAGCTCGCTGGAAACCGCCCTTGCCGACTGTCACCATCGGCACAACAACGGCAGATGCCTTGTTGATTTGCGCGGACAAGAGCAGTCTCGCGGCGTAGCCGTCAGGGTAGAGACAATGCGCGTCAATGCGTAGCAACCAATCATGTTCGGAACCGAATCTGCTGACAGCCCGGTTTACACCAGCGCTTTGGATGCGGTCGGGGTTGTCCAGCAGAATGAGGCGCTTGCCATCGGCCATGGCTGCAACAATCGGCTGGTGGGTGACGCAGAGCACCTGATGACGTTGACTAAGCTGGTGCAGCTTTTCGGCGATCGCCTGCGCCACGCGTCCCGACACACCTACATCAATTTCGTCAAACACCATAGCGCCCACCCTGTCGATTTGTGAGAAGCAGGCTTTGAGCGCCAGCAAAATCGGCTCATTTCCCCGCCCGAGGCAATTTCGGCACCAGCCTGGACGGTCTCGACAGTCCGCAGATCGCGCTGGCCGTGGCGCGCGTCCTCGACCGCCAGGGGATGCAGGCCGAGGTCGAGCTGCAGCGTCTGGAGATCGACGTAGTGCAGGATCTTGGCGACCTCGGTCTCGCTGTCCTGGCTGCGCAGCATGCCCTCGAAGACCAGCGCGCGGCGCTCGAGTGGGTGAAGACGAATATCGAGGCGTTCGGTGGAGATCCTGCGCGTGTCACGCTGTTCGGAGAATCAGCCGGCGGTATCAGCACATGCTTTCACCTGGTGTCGCCGCTCTCCGCGGGCCTCTTCTCGGAGCGCCCATCATCGAGAGCGGTCCGTGCGACCAAGGCCGCCCGCTCGCGGACGCCGAAGCGCAGGGTGAAGACCTCGCGGTGGCGCTCGCCGCACAGGAGCCAGCCATTCGAGGAATAGATACTCAACGACGACTCGGTTCTGCGGAGGGAGCTGGATGAGTTGGTGGTAGTTAGTTAGTT
>JAAUPH010000304.1 GCA_012035435.1 Sphingopyxis sp.
ATTCACGCCTGCCGACATTGCCAGGCAATCGATCGAGGCGGCCGAAGCCGGCGCGGCCATATTGCACCTGCACGCACGCAACCCGGCGACCGGCCAGCCGACCGCCGATCCCGGCGTGTTCATGCAGTTCCTGCCACAGATTCATGCCGGCTGCGACGCCGTGATCAACATTACGACCGGTGGCAGCTCGCTGATGATCTTCTCATGCCGCGGGCGATCGAGCACACAGGCAATAATCTCGTCCGGTGCCACACCCTTGGCCGCCGCAATCGCGCGGATATTGTCAGCGACCGAGCGGTCGAGGTCGATCACGCCCTCGGGATAACCCGGCCCGACCGCGATCTTGTCCATATAGACATCGGGCGCATTGAGCAGATTGCCTTCCTCGGCAATTGCCAGCACTGCCAGACTGTTGGGTCCGGCCTTGGCACAGATTGTTGTCCCTTCCAGCGGATCGAGCGCGATGTCGATCTTCGGCCCCTTGCCAGGCGCGCTACCGACCTTTTCGCCGATGAACAGCATCGGCGCCTCGTCGCGCTCGCCCTCCCCGATCACCACCGTGCCGTCCATATAGAGGTCGTTGAGTGCCGCGCGCATCGCCTCTACCGCGGCGGCATCGGCAGCCTTCTCATCGCCGCGCCCGGTCAGCTTCGATGCGCCGATGGCGGCGGCTTCGGTCACACGGACCATTTCGAGGACAAGCACGCGGTCAAGCGTCTGGCTGCGTTCAGTCATGGTGGGTTAAGCTCCGGTCAGAAAATGAGAGACATGATGGGGATATGAATGCGCGGCCTTAAAAAGCGATGACAGGCTTGTCGAGGGCTGCTGTGTTCCTGTGGTTCGTCCTGACCTTTGCAGTGGGCGGCACATCGGAGGTATGGGCGCAGGACAAGCCCGCCGATGCCGATGCGATGATCGACAAAGCGCGGGAGGCGTTCAGCCCGATCCGCCGCTGCAAACCCAGCGAGGATGGCACCATCGTCGTGTGCGGAAGCGATACGCAAGACAATCGCCTGTCGCCTGAACTGCGCGATGTCGCCGGAGTGGGGCGCTCGACCCGCGACAGCATCCCGCCCGCACCGCCGGCGACGGCTATGAGCCTGGACAAGCTCCCCTATAGCTGGATGGGCCGCGACGGCATCCTCTTCCCCCGCGCCAAGCCCAACCCGCTGCTCGAACATGTCAAAGCAATGGAGGCCGCGCGGGAAGCCGAGGAAGCCGCAGAGGCCGCGGCGGGAGGGCAACCCCAACCATGAAGCGTCAGGCAAACACCTCCGACGACGACCCTTCGCTGGCGGCCCGAAACAGCCCTGCTGCCAGAAGGCTCTGCATCACAAAAACGGTCAGCCAATAGCACAGCCACACCACCGACATCGCGGTTTCGCCATATCCCACCGCCGCCGGATCAGCGAAGATGATCGCGGTGTGCCCCGCGAACATCCCCGCCGCGATCAGACCCCCGACAAGTTGAAGCGAAAAAAATAGCAGGAACAACTTGCCCCACGACGGCGCGGTGCGCCGCCAGCTTTCGAGCAGCGCGGGCAACGGGTTCATGCTGCCCGCCGCCGCCATGATCGGCCCGGTCAGCCACAGCCGCGACCCAATGAACGCTCCTAAAACCAGATTGACCAGGCTTTGGACGCTTGTCGTCGCCACCGCCCATTGCGGGTTCGTCATGGTGAGGGGGGCGAGCACAAAGGTGAGCGCGCCGCCGGGGATCAGGACAAACAATATGCTGAAGACAATGTAGCAGAGAAGAAACGCAACGCCCGCGACCAGGCCATACATAATCTCACCAACCGGCCCTTCGCGCAGGTCGGGCAACAGCGCGTTCCACAGCGCGAACTGCGCCGCCGTCCACACCACCGCCATGATCGCGAACAGATACATAGGGCCGGTCAGCGAGCCGCTAAAGAACCCGCCGCCCGCCGTTACCGAGACCAAGGCTCTCAGGCTAAGCGCCGGTTCGGCCGCGTGCAAAAGGAACGGAACTAAAACGCCCAGTGCCAGATACAACGCCAGTGCGGCGCGGTCCTGAACCAACAGCGCCTTGGCTTGGCCGAGCGCCGCGCCGATCCCGATCCCCGTCATGCCATCCCCCCGGATAATCCCTCTTTGCGAGAGCTATAAGGACAGGATCGGCATATGCATAGGTACGCCAATGACATGCGGCGTGGCGGCAAGCGCGGCCAGCGCAGCCGTGACGGCGCGCGCCTCGCATTCATGCGTGACGAGCACCATGACGACGCCCGCATCGCCATCTTCCTGCCCGCGTTGGATAAAGCTTTCGATCGACACGCCCGCATCGCGCATCGCCGCGGCAATCTCGGCCAGCACGCCCACCCGATCCTCGACCATCAGGCGGACATAATGCTTACCCACCCGCGCCCCCGCATCGGCCGGCGGCGCAATGTCGAGCGCGTCGACCGGCATTGCAAAAGCGGGACCATATTCATCGCGCGCAATGTCTATGACGTCGGCGACAATGGCCGAAGCCGTCGGCCCCTCGCCTGCGCCTGCGCCTTCGAAGAACAGACGACCGACAAAATTGCCTTCCGCCACCACGGCATTGAGCGCGCCGGGGACATAGGCAAGCGGGTGATCGCCCGGGACCAGACAGGGTTGCACACGCTGGTAAAGCGCCTGCCCGTCGCGTTCAGCCATGCCGACCAAGCGTACCCGGTGGCCAAGTGTCGCCGCCTCGCGAATGTCGGCCGCGATCAGATCACGAATGCCGCCAACGCCAACGCCTGCGAAATCGAGCCGGGTTCCAAAGCACAGCGCGGCAAGAATCGACAGCTTGTGCGCCGCATCGACCCCGTCGATATCGAACGACGGGTCTGCCTCGGCATAGCCATGCGCCTGCGCCTCGGCGAGCGCTTCGGCAAAGCCCGCCCCCTCACGCTCCATCAGTGTCAGGATATAATTGCAGGTACCGTTCAATATGCCATAGACCCGCGCAATCTCGTTTGCCGACGCACCCTCGCGGATCGCTTTGATCACCGGGATGCCGCCTGCAACGGCAGCCTCATATTTCAGCGGGGTATCGGCCACTTCCGCCGCGCGAGCGAGGTCGAGGCCGTGATGCGCGATCATCGCCTTGTTTGCGGTCACCAGCGCCTTGCCTGCGCCGATCGCTGCGCGGGCGAGCGTCAGTGCCGGGCCGTCGGCACCGCCGATCATCTCGATGACGACATCGACATCGTCAGCGCTCGCCAGCGACTGCATGTCGTCTTCCCAGCGATAGGGCGACAAATCGACGCCGCGATCCCGGTGTCGGTCGCGGGCGGACACGGCGACAATCTGCACCGCCCGACCGGCCCGCCGCGCAATCAGTGCCGCATTGGTTTCCAGCAGGCGAATGACGCCCGCACCCACCACGCCAATCCCCGCGAGGCCCACCCGCAGCGGAGGACGCAAATTATCACTGGGCAATTTGGGCGGCATGGACAGGTTTCTCCGGCAAACGCGGCGCGATTGGCACCGCGCCTGCCCCTATCGCCTTTTGGGCCCCAGTCAACGCAGCGGCGGCGCTTTGCGGGTACGGCGGCATTCGCCGAGCTGGCCCAGAATGAAATCATAGTCGGCGATCGCTGCCGCGAAGTCGCCAAGCTGCGCCTTGATCTCGTCGGCCGCGCCGAATGGCCGGCCTTGAGGCTGACGACGGCCTTGATCGTCTCGCCGCGATAAGCGTCCGGTACACCGACGACGGCCGCTTCGCTCACTTCGGATTCGACAACGTCTGGTACAACGGCAACTACGATTACGAATACAACCAGACCAAAGTCTTTACGATCACCGATCGCCCGGTCTATCGCCCCAGACAAACTGTCGAGTTCAAATTTTGGATTCGCCAGGCCCAATACGACCTCGAAGAAAAGTCGGCATTCGCGCACGAGTCGTTCGCCGTCGAGATCCACAACCCCAAAGGCGAGAAGGTCCACGGCGAAA
>JAAUPH010000305.1 GCA_012035435.1 Sphingopyxis sp.
TTTTGATTTGTCGCGTTTTCCGAGCCGTCAGGTGATTCCACCTGACTAGAAAACGCTCTAGAACGTCAGGGCAGCGTTTCTGCAGGCGGCGTGTAGAAAACCTCCGCCCCCGGCCCCAGCGGCAGATCGAACGCGACCCAGCTGATGGTCATGGTGAGCCCAACAAACATGAAGCACAGCGCATAGGGCAGCATCAGGGCCAGCAGGGAACCGACGCCGAGCGATTTGTCGTAGCGGCGCGCAAAGGCAAGGATGAGCGGGAAATAGCTCATCAGCGGGGTCATGATGTTGGTGTAGCTGTCGCCCATCCGGTACGCTGCAGTCGTCATTTCAGGGCTGATCCCCAGCAGCATGAATTTGGGGACGACGACCGGCGCCATCGCGCTCCATTTGGCCGCAGCGGATCCGATGAACAGATCAAGGAACGACGAGACGAACTGCACCCCCGCGAGCAATAGCGGTGCGGGCACATCCATCGCCTGCAATATTGTCGCACCGTCGATGGCGAAGATTGGCCCGAGCCGCGACCAGTTGAACATAGCTACGAAATGCGCGGCGAAGAAGACGAAGGCGATGTAGGGGGCGAGCATCTTGATGCCCTCCTGCATCATCGAAATGACGTCAGAGGCGCTTTTGACCGTCCCGGCACCCACGCCATAGGCCGTGCCGCTGGCCAGGAAGAGCAGGAAGAAACCCGCGACTAGCCCGGCGTAAAAGGGCTGGAGCTGCGCCGTTCCCACCTTGGTTTCATCGATGAGCGGGGTGTAGCCCGACCACAAGCTGAGTGCGGCATAGAGGCCGATGATGGCCAGCGCGGCGAGCCCAGCCATCCGCAGACCGCGCCGCTCGACGGACGTGACTTCCGACTTGGCCAATTCAGCCTTCAACTCGTCATCGGGTTCGCTTCCCCATTTGCCGAGGCGCGGTTCGATCACCCGGTCGGTCAGATACCAGATGATCGGGGTGAAGACGACGACGATGGACAGGATGAAATACCAGTTGCCCAGTGGGTTCATCGTCCAGCCGGGTTCGATGATCCGTGCGGCTTCCTGCGTGAAGCCGAACAGCAACACGTCCATCTGGCCCGGGGTGATGTTGCCGGCAAAGCCGCCCGATACGCCCGCGAAGGCTGCGGCCAAACCTGCCAGCGGGTGCCGCCCGACGCTGGCATAGAGGATCGCTGCGAGAGGGATGAACACAACATAGGCTGCGTCCGAGGCGTGGTGTGACACCATGCCGATCACGGCGACGATGGGCGTCATGACGAAGCGCGGCGCGTTGCGCAGCGAAATGCGGATGAGCGCCGAGAACATGCCGGTGCGTTCGGCCACCGCGGCACCCAGAATAAGCGTCAGCACCAGACCCAGCGGGGCGAAGCCCGTCAGCGTTTTTGGCATTTCGGTCAGCAGCCGGGCGATATTATCTTCGGAAAACAGGCTGGTTGCGGTGTAGGTGAGCACGCCGTCGTTAAGCTCGCCCCACTGCGGCGCTTGATCGCCAGTATATTTAAGCGACGCCGACCAGCCCTGCCACTGACCCAATGCCGACAACAGCATTAGGAAGGCGATCAGATAGACAAAGATCATCGCCGGTTCGGGCAGCTTGTTGCCGACCCGTTCGATGAAGCCAAGGAAGCCACGCGGTGCGGCGGGTGGGGATGCGTCGAAGGGGACGGTGGTCATTTGATGGCCATCTTTCCAAATTCAGCCCCCATCGGCGGCATAACGCGAATGACACATATGTCAAAATGATAAGGTCCGCCGTCAGCCTGCTCCGAGCAATGCGGTAAAACCTGCCGCGCACAGCGTTGGCCAGCCGACATGTTTGCCGCGCGATGTTATCAGCGAGAATAACCCAACGAGCAGCCAGAATGAACCGATCATCATGTGCAGCCCGGACGGAGTGCCTGGCCAGATCATCACTGCCGCATTGCTTAGCATGAACAGGCTGGTCAGATGCCAGGCGGCGCGCAACACGCGCTGGCCTTGGGAGGATTCTATCATCTTTTTGGTCAATATGGGTCCAATCAGGCGCCTTTCACCGGCAACTGAATGAATAACGGCGGTGATGGCCATCATCGCGGCAGAGATAAACAATCATAGCATTAGCTGGCCCCAATCAACTCGCGCCCGATCAGCATCCGCCGAATTTCGTTCGTGCCCGCGCCGATGTCGAGCAGCTTTGCATCGCGCCAATAGCGTTCGACCGGCCAATCCTTGGTATAGCCTGCGCCGCCCAGTGCCTGGATCGCCTCGCCCGCAACTTTGACCGCGCTTTCGCTGGCCAGCAGGATCGCGCCCGCCGCGTCGAACCGGGTGGTCTGACCGGCATCGCAGGCGCGGGCGACGTTGTAGACGTAGCTGCGCGCCGAATTGAGCATGACATACATGTCGGCAACCTTGGCCTGCATCAACTGGAACGACCCGATGGCCTTGCCGAATTGTTTGCGGTCGCGGACATAGGGAATGACGACGTCGAGGCACGCTTGCATGATACCGAGTTGAAGCCCCGCGAGCACGACGCGTTCATAGTCAAGGCCACTCATGAGCACGCCGACGCCGCCGTGGAGCGGGCCCATCACTTGCTCTTCGCTGACAAAACAATCGTTGAAGACGAGTTCGGCTGTCGGTGATCCGCGCATGCCGAGCTTATCGATCTTTTGCCCGATGCTGAACCCCTCCACATTTTTTTCGATCAGAAAGGCGCTGATGCCGCGCGACCCGGCGTCGGGAGAGGTTTTGGCGTAGACCACTAGCGTATCGGCGTGGCTGGCATTGGTGATCCAGAATTTTGTGCCATTGAGGACATAGCCACCCTGGGCCGCGTCAGCGCGCAGCTTCATCGACACGACATCGCTGCCCGCGCCCGCCTCTGACATGGCGAGACTACCGACATGCTCGCCGCTGATGAGCGGAGCGAGATATTTTGCCTTCTGCTCTGACGAGCCCCAGCGGCGAATCTGGTTGATGCAGAGGTTCGAGTGCGCGCCATAGGATAGCCCGATGGCGCCCGAGGCGCGGCTGACCTCCTCCACTGCGATGACATGTTCAAGATAGCCGAGGCCTAGCCCGCCATGCTCTTCCTCAACCGTGATCCCGTGCAGGCCCAGCGCGCCCATCGCAGGCCACAGCTCGTCGCGCGGGAACCAATCTTCGGCATCCGCGCGCGCGGCGAGGGGGGCGATCTGGTCCTGAGCAAACCGCATTGTGGTGTCGCGGATCATGTCGGCGGTTTCGCCAAGCGCAAAATCGAACATGGGGAGGCTGGTCATGCTGTCGGTCATCCGGCTGAAACGTAACAATGTTGCTTGCGATACCAGATGGCCGGGGAAGGGCAAGCGGCGCCGATTGCGCAATGCGAATCAAGCCCCTATGCGGCGCGTAATGACAAGGCAGGACACAGGAACAAAGCCGTGAGCGTTATCGAATTTAAGGGCTTTGCGGGCGTCCGGCTGACGGC
The DNA here is from genome assembly GCA_012035435.1 of Sphingopyxis sp. The sequence continues at coordinate 3,460 of JAAUPH010000305.1, forward strand.
CGACATTTTGGGTGACGAGCATGATCCGGCGGTGCTGCTGGTGCATGGCGCCGGGCAAACGCGCAGCGCGTGGCGCCATGTTGCGGCGGCGCTGGTGGAATCGGGGCGCCGCGTCGTCAATCTGGATCTGCGCGGGCATGGCGGCAGCGAGCGGCCTGCCGATGGTCGCTATGATCTGGAGGCTTATGTCGAGGATCTGCGCGCCGTGCTGGCGCAAATGGCGTCGCGGCCGGTGGTGGTGGCGGCAACACTTGGCGGTTGGATTGCGACGGCTGCACTGGCAACCGATGCGGCGAACCTGGCCGCCGGGCTGGTGCTGGTCGACATGCCTGCGCGCAGCGATGCCGATATGGTGAAGCAGCTGACCGAACGGCTCGACGCAGAACGGGGGGAAGCGCCATGCGACTTGGATCAGAGGGCCTTTGCCAATTTGACCGCCGGCGATGTGCGCGAGCAATTACTGCGGGCGGCACCCGCGATCAATCTGCCC
>JAAUPH010000306.1 GCA_012035435.1 Sphingopyxis sp.
GCGCTTTCGGGGGCAGACACCCTCACCAACTTCGCCTAGGCCTGACGGCCAAGGCTGCGTATCCTCTCCCTGCAGGGAGAGGGCTGGGGAAGACAGAATTGACCGACAAACTAACTATTGCTGACTGGCAATCCGCCGCCGCCAAGGAAGTGAAGGGCAAGGACCTCAGCTGGCACACGCCCGAAGGGTTCGCGATCAAACCACTCTACACCGGCGAGGACGTTACAGCCGACCCCGGCCTCCCCGGCTTCGCGCCGTTTACGCGCGGCGTGCGGGCCAGCATGTATGCGGGCCGGCCATGGACCATCCGCCAATATGCGGGTTTCTCCACCGCCGAGGAATCCAACGCCTTTTACCGCCGCAACCTCGCCGCCGGGCAAAAGGGGCTGAGCGTCGCCTTCGACCTCGCGACGCACCGCGGCTATGACAGCGACCATCCGCGCGTCGTCGGCGATGTGGGTAAGGCGGGCGTCGCGATTGACAGCGTGGAGGATATGAAAATCCTGTTCGATGGCATCCCGCTCGATCAGATGTCCGTCAGCATGACGATGAACGGTGCAGTCATCCCGATCCTCGCCTTCTTCATCGTCGCGGGCGAGGAGCAGGGGGTTGCGCAGACCCAACTCGACGGCACGATCCAGAACGACATCCTTAAAGAGTTTATGGTCCGCAACACCTATATCTATCCGCCCGAACCATCGATGCGGATCGTGTCGGATATCATCGCCTATACCAGCGCCAACATGCCGAAATTCAACAGCATTTCGATCAGCGGCTATCATATGCACGAGGCCGGGGCGACGGCGGTGCAGGAGCTGGCCTTCACCATCGCCGATGGCAAGGAATATGCGCAGCGGGCGATGGCGACCGGGCTGGACATCGATGCGTTCGCAGGCCGCCTCAGCTTTTTCTTCGGCATCGGGATGAACTTCTTCATGGAGGTCGCCAAGCTGCGCGCGGCGCGGACTTTGTGGTGGCGCGTCATGGACGAACTGGGCGCAAAGGATGAGCGGTCAAAGATGCTGCGGACCCATTGCCAGACGTCGGGGGTCTCGCTGCAAGAGCAAGATCCCTACAACAACGTACATCCGCACCACTGTCGAGGCGATGGCGGCGACGCTGGGCGGCACACAATCGCTCCACACCAATGCGCTTGATGAAGCGATCGCGCTTCCCACTGATTTCTCTGCGCGCATCGCCCGCAATACGCAGATTGTCCTGGCCGAGGAAACCGGGATCACCCGCGTGGTTGATCCGCTGGGCGGCAGCTATTATGTCGAAGCGCTGACGCAGATGCTGGTCGATGATGCCTGGCAGATCATCGAAGAGGTTGACGCGGCGGGCGGCATGACTGCCTATGTCGCCACCGGCAAGCCCAAGGCCGCAATCGAGGAAGCCGCCGCGGCGCGGCAGGCGCGCGTCGACAAGGGCGAAGATGTCGTTGTCGGCGTCAACAAATATCGACTGAAGGAAGAGGCGCTGCTCGACACGCTGGAAGTGGACAATGCCGCCGTGCGAGAGGCGCAGGTGGCGCGGATCCAGCGCGTGAAAGCGGCGCGTGATGAGACGAAGTGCCAGGCGTCGCTAGCGGCGTTGACCCAAGCTGCTCTTCAGTTTCCGTTCGTGTCGAGCGAAGTCGAGATACCCGAGGCCGGTGCGCTGACGGAGGGGCCTCTCGACTTCGCTCGAGGCGAACGGGGGTTGGAGAATAATCTGTTGGCAGCGGCGGTCGAAGCCGCCCGCGCGCGCGCCACGCTCGGCGAAATCTCCGCCGCGATGGAGGCCGCGTTCGGCCGCTATGCTACCATCCCGACCCCGGTAAAGGGCATTTATGGCAGTGCGCATGAATTTGACGCGCGCTGGGCGCAGGTAATCGACGGAGTCGCAGCCGTCACGCGCCGCCTGGGCCGCAAGCCGAAGCTGCTCGTCGCCAAAATGGGGCAGGATGGGCATGATCGCGGCGCGAACGTAATTGCCTCGGCCTTTGGCGACATGGGCTTTGACGTGGTCAGCGGGCCATTGTTTCAGACACCTGAGGAAACCGTGGTGTTGGCGCTGGAGAGCAGCGCCGATGTCGTTGGTGCATCCTCCCTCGCAGCGGGCCATAAGACGCTTATCCCGGAATTGATCAAAGGACTGCGCGACGCGGGCCGCGGCGACATCAAAGTCATCGCCGGCGGCGTCATCCCGCCGCAAGACTATGATTATCTCCGCGAAGCAGGCGTGCAGGGCATTTACGGGCCGGGCAGCAATGTCGTCGAATGCGCCGCCGATGTGCTGCGACTGTTAGGTCACAACATGCCGCCAATCGGCGAATAAGGAGCTCTTCATGACGCAGAAACTTGAAACCCTGACCGTCCACGCCGGCTGCGAACCCGATCCGACGACCAATGCGCGGATTACGCCGATTTATCAGACCGCAAGCTATGTGTTCGACAGCGCCGAGCATGCTGCCAACCTTTTCGCGCTCAAGGAATTCGGCAATATTTACAGCCGGATCATGAACCCGACCAACGCCGCGTTGGAAGGCAAGATCGCGGCGCTTGAGGGCGGGGCGGGGGCGCTGGCGGTCGCGTCGGGCCATGCCGCGCAGTTGCTGGTGTTCCACACGCTGATGGAGCCGGGGTGCGAGATTGTGGCGGCGAAACGGCTCTATGGCGGGTCGCTCAACCAGCTAGCGCACAGTTTCAAGAAATTCGGTTGGACCACCGTGTTCGTTGACGCCGACGATCCCCTGAATGTTGCTGCCGCTATCACCGACAGGACGCGCGCGGTATTCATTGAGAGCCTCGCCAACCCGGGCGGCGTGGTGCAGGATATCGGCGCGATTGCGAAAGTGGCGCATGACGCGGGCGTGCCGTTGGTTGTCGACAATACTATGGCCAGCCCGGCGCTGTGCCGCCCTATTGAGCATGGCGCGGACATTGTCGTCCATTCGACCACCAAATTCCTGAACGGCCATGGCAATGCCATCGGCGGGGTGATCGTTGATGCGGGCAAGTTTGATTGGAAGGCGAACGGGAAATTCCCGACGTTGACCGAGCCCAATGGCTCCTATCATGGCGCCGTGCTCAGCGATGCGGTTGGGCCTATTGCCTTCATCATCGCCTGCCGCGTTCTGGGCCTGCGCGATCTGGGGCCGGCGATCGAAGAGCCGGTAATTGCCCGTTACGAAAAGGGCACGGTGACCTTGCGGATGTCGGCTTGCCGCCTCCTCGGCAAGGTGGGCACCGCGAAAAGCCTGCCGGTGCTCGAGGCCTCGCGGGAAGGTTCTTCGCCCGAAGTGCGGGTATTGATCGACCGCGCGATCGAATCGATCCGTTCGCGCGGTTGAGGCGGTTTCAATCCGCGGCGGCCGGAATCCATCCGAGGACGGCGCAGCGGAAGTCGCGCGGTGCGACCGCCCGGTAGCGGCCGTCGTCGCCGCGGACGAAGCCGAAGCCGCGGTCCCGCACGAGCTTCTTGATCTCCCTTCACCTTGGCCGCTCGACCGCGCGGGAGCCGCCGCACCGGCCGCGAAATGCTGCGGTCGAGGATCAGGCCCGTCACCAGGCTGACGGCCAGCGCGCAAAGACCTGCCGCGATCAGGAACGCCACCCGCCTGGCGGCCAACTCGTCGGATCCGCGCGTCGGTCTCGGTCACCTCGTGCTGCTCGTCCGTCATCGCCTCCACGAGCAGTTCGGCAACCTCGCCATCTGCGGCAGTAACCCAAATACCGATCGTTTTAAAATTTGGTAAATCAAAGCGTTCGTAATCAACTTCGCTATTCTCTGCATAGAACAAAGCTCCATACAACTCACTTGCCACAAGCTCTTGTTGCTGTGTGTATTGTAGAAGCGTACGCGAAAATTATTGGAGCATTTTTGAACGATAGTGAACAAAACGCCCACTGAATATCATGCAGCAGCAAAGAAAGATTAACGTGTTGATTTTGTAAGTCGAACAA
>JAAUPH010000307.1 GCA_012035435.1 Sphingopyxis sp.
AAACTGTCCCCTATAAAGGACGCGTCGCTGGGGGTAATCTCGCTGTCAAGAAGCGACCGCTTGACGTGACACTAGACAGAAATGGCCGTGCAAACTCACGAAATCTGTCCGGTGAATCATGACTAGCGAAAATTTTGGTAACGTCCTTTATGAAGGACAAAGTTTTTCGATTGAACAGTCCGACGACTTCGCCCGCTGGCTCAAGAAACTGCGCGACAGCAACGGTCGTGCACGCATCTTGAAGCGGCTGCGACGTTTGGCCGACGGACAGTTTGGCGATTGTGAGCCGGTGGGCGAAGGCGTGCACGAACTGCGCATGTTTTTCGGCCCCGGCTATCGCGTCTATTTCAAGCAGCAGGGCAATGTTGTCATCCTGTTGCTAGTGGGCGGTGACAAAGATAGTCAGGCGGGTGACATTGCCCGTGCAAAGGCTTTGGCGAAGGAGTTTGGTGATGGGAACGAAGGCACGCGCGAAGACGACGCCCTTTGATCCCGCCGATTATCTGTCGTCCGAGGACGATATCGTCGAATATCTGAAAGTCTGGATGGAGGACGGCAGCCCGCGGGAAGTTGCCCGCGCGCTGGGTGATGTCGCCCGTTCCAAGGGCATGACCGAAATCGCCAAGACGACCGGTTTGGGCCGACAGGCGCTTTACTCGGCCTTGTCGGAGAATGGCAACCCGACACTCGAAACTTTGACCGCGGTCCTCGACGCCCTCGGCCTCGAGCTTACCGTTCAGCGAAAGGCGGCCTGATGCACCACAAACGCCATCGACCGCGCAACGCGCGCGCTGGGTGCAAGATGTGCAAGCCGTGGAAGGTCAACGGCTTTCGCACTGCGGCATATGATGGCGAGAAATTCAGCGACCACCGCCGCCGCTTGGGCGCGGACCCCGCAGCCTGAGCCTACCGCAACACCCCCGCCGCCTTTTGCCGCATGGCATACCACAGCAGCACCGCCGCAATCGCCATGACGACATAAGGCATCACCGCATTCGCGCCCTGTGCCATTTCCGGAATATCGACCGGGTTAGCAAGCTGATACCCCAGCCCCAGCACCGCCCCCACCAACGACACCCCGAACGCCGTCACCGCGTGCCTGCTGCGCCCCAGCAGCAAAAGCGATCCCGCCAGCGCGCCCCCACACTCCGCACGGCCACCCAGATCGGAAAGCCGTCGACATAGGCCATGAATTTGGCGCTGTCGGTGCCCGGCATCATCTGGTCGATCCACGCCGCGCCGCGCGTGCGCGTCATAAAATAATCGGTCGCGCCAAACGCGTTCCACAAAGTCGCGATTCCGCCAACGATCCACAGATGCAGCGGTGTTTTGGTGTTGCCCGTCATCATTTTCCTCCCCCAAGGTACGGCTATCTTGGGACGAACGGGCATCGGACGCTACGGAAATATGTGCCTTCGGCCCGCCCTCGCCAACAGCCAGTTGAAGGGCCATGTAGGCTCTCATGTGTGTCGTCGCCCTTGCCTTCCACCAGCACCCCGACTGGCCGATCATATTGATCGGCAACCGCGATGAATTTCATGCGAGGGACAGCGCGCCGCTGCATCGGTGGGAAGATGGCAGCGGCATTATTGGCGGACGCGACCTGGTGGGTGGCGGTACCTGGCTGGGCGTGCAGCCCGCGCGCGGGCGGGTTGTGGTCGTCACCAATGCGCGCAGCGGCGGGACGCCTGATCCGGCCAAGCAATCGCGCGGCATGCTGGTGCAGCATCAATTGACCGGGGCTGGCGCTTGCGCCGGACCAAATGCCGCTGCCTTGTCGGACTTCAACGGGTTCAGCCTGCTGCGCCTGGGGTCCGACGGTGCTGCGCTCCTGACCAATCGACCGGAACCGCAAATCCGCACGCTGACCGGCGGCGTGCATGCTCTGGCGAATGAGGACGCCGATGCACCCTGCGCAGGGCCCGGAAACTGGCTGCCATCGTCGCGCAGTCGCTGACAGGGGAATGCACGCCCTACACCCTGCTGGAAATGCTCGGTAACGCGGACGCCCCCGCCCTGTTTCTGCGCGGCGACACCTATGGCACGCACTGCACGACGCTGGTTGCCATCGACGCTGCCGGACGCGGCCAAATTACCGAACGCCGATATGGCAAGGGCGGCCTCCCCATTGGAGAAACCGCCCTGGCCTTTGATTTCGCTTTGTGACGGCGGCCCTATTTGGGCGCGATGACCATCAACATCTGACGCCCTTCGGTGCGCGGGTGCGCCTCGACCTTGGCGACTTCGGCGGTCAGTTCGGCCACGCGTTGCAGCACATTGAGGCCCAGCACGGTATGGCTCATCTCGCGGCCACGGAAACGCATGGTCATCTTGACCTTGTCGCCCTCGGCCAGAAAATCAAAACCTTGCGCATCTTCACATCGAAATCATGATCGTCGATGTTGGGACGCATCTTAATTTCTTTGATTTCCTGCGTTTTCTGGCTCTTTCGGGCCAGATTTGCCTTTTTCTGGGCTTCGTACTTAAATTTTCCGACATCCAGAAACTTGCACACCGGCGGATCGGCGTTCGGCGATACCTCAACCAGATCAAGGCCGACCGACGCGGCCTGCTCGATCGCTTCGTTGGTCAGCATGACGCCCAGATTTTCGCCATCTTCGTCAATGACCCGCACTTTGGGCACGGTGATATACTCATTGAAACGCGGCCCGCTTTTCAGCGGCGGCGGGGACAGCGGACGGCGGGGCATTGGCGGGGGTATAGCGGATTCTCCTATGGTGGTTGTGCGGCGGCGCTCTTACCGCCATTTTCCGGACAAGGTAAAGGCTAGATCGACACTGCCGACCCGCTTTTGCGCGCAGTGTGACGTGCGCGCCACGCCTGTTACCATTTGGTCGGCGCCGCCGCGATCACCCGGAACCCGCCCGCGCCAATTTCGCTGACTTCCAGCGCGCGCACCGCAACCCCGCGCTGGTTAAAGCGGAAGATGCCGTCAATGCCGCCAAAACCGTCCGATGCCAGCAAACGGTTCGCCGGGAAATTGGTCCCCGGCCGCCAATCACGCGACACCCGCACCGTCAACAACACCGCATCATAGCCAAGGCTTGCCAGGCGATAGGGCTGCTTGCCGAACCGTGTCCGATATTTGGTCGCCAGCTGACCATAAAGCCCGTCCGACACGCTGGCGAACCACGCGCCGCGCATGACCGGGTTTGACGCCAGCGCCGCGTCGGTGTTCCACAGCTCGGTGCCCAACATGCGCTTGCTGCCATCGCCATTGACTAGAGGCACCGCGCGCACCGCATTGCCGCCGCTATCGGCGATCAGCACGGCATCCATCGCCCCGGCCGAGGCGAGCTCCAATCTCAGCCGCTTCGACGGCGTCAAGTTCGGCCACCGCGCCGCGCAGTACACCGATCTGCCGGACATGTACCGCAAGACCCGCGCCGAGGGCTTCGGCGCCGAGGTCAAGCGCCGCATCATGATCGGCACCTATGTGCTCAGCCACGGCTACTACGACGCCTACTACCTGCAGGCGCAGAAGCTGCGCCGCATGATCGCCGACGATTTCCAGCGCTGCTTCAAGGATTGCGACGTCATCGCCGGGCCGGTCGCGCCGACGCCGGCATTCAAAATTGGCGAACTGGCGGACGATCCGCTGGCGATGTATCTCTCGGACGTTTACACCCTCAGCGCGAACCTCGCCGGGATTCCCGGGATGTCGGTTCCGTGTGGGTTCAGCGCGGGCGGATTGCCGATCGGGTTGCAGAACCACAATCATGGCGCGCTCTGCCGCACCGGCGAGGAGTGCCAGCGCTTCATCCAGCAGGTCGATCATCCAAACCTGGTCTTCATTCTCGACACCGGCCAGTTCGCGGGCAGATCGGTGAACGGACATGCGAGACCTGCCTGCGCAACGCTCGGGCCGGCCAGCTTAACCCACTCACAGCTTTGAAAAATAACAATCGAATCAATTTGTTA
>JAAUPH010000308.1 GCA_012035435.1 Sphingopyxis sp.
CTTGCGCGGAACGATGACGCCCTTGAGCGTCGCAGAGCCCTTCGGCGCATCGGCGTCGGCAAGCGCCAGCCTGTGGCCGTCGGTCGCGACGGCGCGAAGGACAGCGCCCTTCGCGCCCTTGGCATGATGCAGGTAGATGCCGTTGAGATAATAGCGCGTCTCTTCGGTCGAGATCGCAAAGCGCGTCTTGTCGATAATCTGGATGAGCGTCGCCACCGGCAGCGCGAAATTGGTCGGCAGTTCGCCCTCGGCAATCACCGGAAAATCGTCGCGTGGCAGCGTGGGCAGGTTGAAGTTCGACCGACCCGCCTTGACCTGCATCTTGCCGTCAGCAGCATTCAGGCTGACTTCGCTGCCCTCGGGCAGCTTGCGGGCAATTTCAAACAATGTGTGTGCGGACACGGTGGTGGTGCCCGGCATTTCGACCTTCGCTGCGATGGTTTCGACGACTTGCAGATCAAGGTCGGTCGCCATCAGCTTGAGCTGGCCGGTCGCATCGGCCTCGATCAGCACGTTGGACAGGATGGGGATGGTGTTGCGCCGTTCGACCACCGACTGGACATGGCCCAGGCTTTTCAACAACACCGCCCGCTCGATGGTCGCTTTCATGTGACGCTTTGCCCTTTTGCTGTATCCAAAGTGCGAGCGAACGCTGCCGGAACGTCCTGCGCTCCGCCGAGTCCGACCGCCGCTATAGTCTGTCTTTCCTTACCGCCCCCGCGCCAAAGGGCAAGCACCCGCTTGCATTGGCGTCCGCTAGCGGGAAAGGAGGGGGCGTGCCGATGTTTCGCCCCATCCTGATGCTTGCCGCCGCTGCGTTGATTGCGATGCCGGTACTTGCGAACGCGCCGCGCACCGCGCTCGGGATTTTCGAAGGCTGGGGCGCGTTTCGTGACGCCAAAACCGCGCGCTGCTATGCTGTGGCAACCCCCGATGCGACCGCTGGGCGCACCACCGTGCGCGGTTATGCCAGCGTCGGTTTCTGGCCAAAAGCGCGCGTGCGACAGCAATTTTATATCCGCCTGACCCGCCCGCGCGCGCCAAATGCCGAACTGCGCCTGACGCTGGGCGCGCGGCGCTTTATCTTGACGGGCAACGGCGTCCACGGCTGGACGAGCGACGCGCGCATGGACGCCGCAATCGTCGCCGCGATGCGCGCCAACGCCAGCATGGTGGTGGAAAGCCGCGACGAGGACGGCCGCGCCATCGCCGACACCTACCGCCTGCGCGGCGCCGCGACCGCGATCGATGCAGCTGCACTGGGATGCGCTGGGCTGCGCTGACCGGTGATGCTTCCAAACTTCGGTACGGCTCACCGATGAATCCAGCTTCTGCAGCGATGGCGACGGTCCAGTGACTGCATCGAACAGCGCTCCTCAAGCGAAAGCTAGGTGTATTCTGGCATGGCACCACCTGTGTGAGGTGTTGCACTTCGTTTGTGAACTCAGGGGGCTTGGTTTTAATTCTGTAAGCGCGTGCAGCGCGCGACCATGATCAGCAATAAATCACGCGGAGGTGCGGAGAACGCCGAGGGTACAGCGCAAAGTCCTCCGCGTCCTCTGCGCGTCCGCGTGAACCAAAATAAGTGCCAAGCCCCGGATCAAGTGCGGGGGACCGGGTGAGAAATGTCTGAAATCGCTGAATAGCCGCCGTTCCAACATGTCGCGCCGTTTTGAAAAACCGCTTTCCTACATATCCCGAACATGCCTTGTTCGCATAATCCCCGCGCTTCGTTGGGACTGTCTGCGAAAGACAGAAAAGTTGGACATATCGGTGAACTTTGGTGAAGTTTGGAAGATCGGCTTGGGCCCCAACATCGCAGACATTGCTGTCATTCCGGGTCGGCGGTCGTGCGCTTAAGGATACAAAAGATACACTTTCATAGCGATCGATGGTAGCTTTTGTATCTTTAGCGGCAGTGCCGATGCACGACCGGCAAGTGGGGGGCGGGATATGTTCTGGGATAATTGGTTGACGATCATCGTCGCGGCGCTGGCGGGGTTTCTGGTCGGCGGCATCTGGTACGGACCTGTGATGGGCAAGGCCTGGATGGCCGAGCATGGCTTTACCGAGGAGGAACTGGCCAAGGGGAATATGGTGCAAATCTATGGCACGACGTTCCTGCTCAGCATGGTCTCAGCTTTCATGCTGGGCCATTTGCTGGCGCATTTCGACCCGGGGCCGCGTCAGACGATGATGATCGCAAGCGGCATCGCGTTGGGCTTCATCATCCCCGCGATCGGCACCAATTATCTATTCAGCCGGGCGAGCCGGAAGCTGTTTTTGATCGACGCGGGATATTGGTTCTTTTTTTACACCGCGATGGGGATTGTCTTTGTGCTGATGGGATAGGAGGGTTTTTCATCCCGATCCGGTAGTTTAGGCAAAATTTTACGTTCCGGCACTAGGCCCAAACGGCCATGCCACACCAAGCCATCAGGGAGACGAGCGACCAGCGTGTCGATCGCTTCGCCGCGCTCTACCCCGAGCAGGCGGGGGTGTTTGCGCATGATCTGGCCCGCCATCCGCTGCTCGCATTGGGGGCGCTGGCGGATGCAGCGGAGGCGCTGGACCCGGCGCATGTCGAGGTGCGGCATGGCGATCGCGGCGCAGGGGGCGACTTTGCGCATGTGGACGCGGCCACGCCGGTGAGCGATATCATCCGCAATATTGCCAATCAGCGCTGCTGGGTGATGCTGCGCGGGCTCGAACAGTTGCCCGCCTACGCGGCATTGCTCGCCGACACATTGGGCGAGTATCGCGCAATAGCGCAGGCGCAGACGGGCGCAATGCACGATCCGCGGGCCTTCATCTTCATTTCCTCGATGGATATGGTGACGCCGTTCCACTGCGATCCGGAATATAACATCCTGTTCCAGATTGCGGGCGACAAATGCTTTCGCACCTATCCTGCTGAGCCGCCCTTCCTCACCGCATATGCCCATGAAGCGCTGCATGCTGCGGGCGCCAACTTGCTGTGCTGGGAGGATGGTTTTGCCGATGCGGGCACACCGCACCTGCTGTCCCCCGGCGATGCGTTGTTTGTGCCCTATAAGCGCCGCACCATGTGACGGTTACGGGCGGGCCGTCCATATCGCTGTCGCTGACGTGGAAATCCGACTGGAGCTATGCGCAGGAGGAGGCGCACCGGTTCAACGCGGCGCTGCGGAAGGTAGGATTGAAGCCCCGGCCCATTCCCCCCTGGCCCGCGCGAACGCCCGGCAAGACGATTGCGAGCAAGCTGCTACGCCGCGTCGGCCTGCCGCGATGATCCCCATGCAGCAGCCGCGCTCGTCGACAACCGGCACCCGCCGAATCTGACTGCTTCTCCATCGTCGCGAGACTTCCTCGATCGTGGCGTTCGCATTCACCGTTACGACCGGCTGGGTCATGCATTCCTCCGCCGTATGGGCCATCGGGTTTTTCCCGTTGGCAACCACGCGGCACACGATGTCGCGATCGGTGACCATTCCTACGAGCCGATCGTCCTCGCCGAGGTGCAAAGCACGTTCGGCAGCGCCACCCGCACCTTGGTCGGTAGCAACGCCCGGATCAACTCGGTGCTGTGGCTGCTTTTCCTGATCGTCGCCTTGCTCCTCTTCAGCCTCTACGCCGTCGCCATCCTGATCGCCGCCTACCTCACCCTGGTCAACGCCAGCACACTCGCCGCGCACGAAGTGGCCGCCATGCTGTTCTTCGTCACGCTCAGCCTCGCCAACGTCGGGGCGCTGTTTGAAGGTCGCACCTGGGTCGTGCCCATCGAGCTTGCCCGTCTCGCCACGATCGCCGTGGCGGCGAGTGCCTTCATCGTTCGCCGCGAGCACACCGCACTCGCCATCGTCGTTCTGGCGACGTGCGCACTCAGCGCGCTCTGGGTGATGCGTCTCCGCACGACCGTCGCACACAGACCCGAGCCCACCAACTAGGTCAGC
>JAAUPH010000309.1 GCA_012035435.1 Sphingopyxis sp.
GATCTCGCGCGGCTGCGTGCGAGCCGAGCGCCGCTATGCGCGGAGTTTCCTGCGCGAGCTGGCGGCGCTGGTGGCGGTCGTGGCGGCGGGATGGTTGCTCGCGTTGTTCACAGGCTGGGCCGAGAACAGCTGGCTGGTCGTGCTGCCGGTGGCGATGTTAATGCTCGTATTGCTCGGTACCGGGCGTCAGCCGCGCGCCGGATCATCCTCGACACCCTGATATTTGAGCTCGAGATAGCGTTGCCGCGTGGCGAGTTCGTCGAGCTTGCCCGCGGCCAGACTGCGCGCCGCGCCGCCGATTTCACGTTCGATCAGCTTCAGGCCGTCGACCAGCTGATCGTCGGGCGTCCGTCCGGCATGGGCCTCGCGGCGGAGCGGTTCGGGGATGCGGCGGTAACCGCCGACCAGTTCGGGCAGATCTTCGCCCACCAGCTTGCGGATGCTTGCGGCCGCCGGGGTGCCGGGGTCGAGCGATTGGAGCTGCGGCGCCAGCAGGTCAAGCTGGACGCCGATGCCGTCGATCAGCGTCTTGGCCGGTGCGGGCAGCGCGGGGCGCTGTGCCTCCAGCCAGATTTCGGTGCGGCCCGCGAGCTGTTTCAAATCAACCTTGGGCAATTCCTCGGCGCGCTGTTCGGGAAAGCGCGGATAGATGGCAAAAATATAAACGGCCGCAACCATCAGCAGCAATGTCAGGATCGTGCCAAAAAACCCCAGCGGCGCCACCAGCGCGCCGAAGAGCACGGCGCCCACCGAAATCATGCCCAGGCTGATGAGCATACGCCCCAATTTGCGCCAACCATGTGCGCGGCGCAGTGCGCGGCTTTTTTTGCCAATGCGGTGGCTACGCCAGCGCAGACTGTCGATGGCCGCATCGGCCTGTGCCACAATCCGATCGACTTCGCTGTTCATCGTCGGCGGCCGGTCAGGCTTCAAGCGCGGCGAGCTGGCTGTCTGCGCCGCCCATGCTGGCTTGCGCCTGCGCCGACCCTTCGGCGCGCGCGATATAGCCCTTCGACTTTGCGACCTCACCCTCCAGCGTGTTTACCGTCGACTTCATCGTGTCGAGCGCGCGCAGCTTGAAGGTGTCGATGGCATCCATCGTGTCATAGATATTCTGGAACGCGCGCTGCAGCGTTTCGACGGGGATCGTGCTCGACGCCGCCTGTTCATGGATGCGCGCCGTATTGTCCTTCAGCATCTTCGACGTGCCGTCGATGATGTTCGCGGTGGTGCTGTTGAGCGCGGTGATTTGTTCGAGCACCAGTTTCTGGTTGGTCATCGCTTGCGCCACCGTAATCGCGGTCTTGAGTGCACCGACGGTGGTGGTGCTGGCGCGGTCAACGCCCTTCACCAGCTCGACATTATTCTTTTTGACCAGATCGAGCGCGAGATAGCCCTGCACCGTCACTGCCATTTGGGTGAGCAGATCTTGCGTCCGCTGGCGTGCATAGAAGAGCGCGCTTTCGCGAAGCACTTTGGCCTTGGCGGGATCGACGCCGTCCATCTCGATGGCCTTGGCCTCCAGCCGCTCGTCGAGCGTCTTGGCGATATGGACCATCTGCTCCAGCTTGCCCATCGCCTCCCACAGCTTGCGGCGCTCGACGTCGATGGCGGCATTGTCCATCAAAAGCTCGTCCTTGCCATTGGCCAGCGCGGTCAGGATGCCGCTGATATGCGTCTGCGCGCTGCGGTATTTGGCGAAATAATTGGTGACGCCGCTGCCAAAGATTTTGTCCAGAAGGCCGCGTTTGGAGAGCAGCTTGCCATTGGCCGATGGATCAAGCCGTTCGACCGTGTTCCTAAGTTCGATAAGGTTGCCACCGATATCGCTGTCGCGGTCCATCGCCTTGATCGGGCGGTCGAGGAAGCGGTTGGACAGGCTGGCGGCCTCCAGCATTTCCTTGCGGCCCATGTTGGTGATCTGATCGACTTTTTGCCCGAAACCAGGCGAGTTGACGTCTTGCGACACCAGCTCTTCGATGAAGCCGTCGACGCGCTCGTCCAGTTTGGATTTTTGTTCGCCCGATAGCGGGACCAGCCCTGCGGCCTTGTCTGGCGTGACGGGGGGAAGCGGGTCGGGCGGGGTCAGCACCAGATCGTCGGTAATGGTGGCCGTTGCCGTCCCGTTGCCCTTGTCGACTTCGCTCATTGTCTCAACGCCTTTCAGACCCTCGCGCCCGCCGATATGGCACGCGCCACTGTATTATTCAACTAGGACGCTTTGGATTTTTCAGCGACCCATGCGGCCAGCCAGGCAGCGACCAACAATTGCGCCATATGATAGCCGAGGACGACGACCAGCACCATGCCAGCAGTTGCAGGCGGAAACAGCGTCGCAGCAAGCGGCGCGCCCACCGCAACGCTCTTTTGCGCACCCGCAAAAACAGGCTGGCGCGCTGGGGCAAATTGAGCCCGATGAGGCCGCCGAGTGCCCAGGCGCCGCCATAGCCGAACGCCAGCAGCGCGATGATCCCGCCGGAGATGACCGCCAGATCGCTTCCGCTCAGATGATTCCACAGCCCGCTGACCACCGCGCCCGAAAAGGCGACATAAACCGCGATAGCGATGGCGCCGCGGTCGAGCGTGCGGACCAACGCGGGGCGGCGCAGAACCGTCGGGCGAAGCCAATGTTGCAGCATTTGCCCGATGACGAAGGGCAGCAGCAGGATCAGCACGATCCGCAGCGCCGCCGCGCCGCTGATGCTGACCGCGCTGCCGCCGAGCAACGCGAACAACAGCGGCGCGGCGATGACGCCGACCAGATTGATCAGCGCGGCCATCACCACGCTCGCCGCCACATCGCCGCCTGCCAGACTGGTCGCTGCGGTGGCTGACTGCACAGTTGAAGGCAGTATGGCGCAATAGAGAAAACCGAGCGCGATCAGCGGTGGCAGAAGGAGCGCGCTCGCCCATTGCAGGGCCAGACCAGCGAGCGGCATTGCGCCAAAGCAAAAGAAGAGCCCAGCGCCCATCAGCTTCGCATCGCGCATTGCGCTGATCACCTCCGCGCGCGGCAGGCGAACGCCGTTGAGGAAGAACAGCAGGACGACAGCCCCGGTCGCAACCGCTTGCGCGGTCACCGCCGCTGCACCCGCGACTGGGACCACGCTTGCCGCCGCGATGGTCGCGAGCAGGATCAGGACAAAGCGGTCGGGGAACAGGCGGGCGAGCATTGATCCGCTTGTTGCGCGACACGGCGCGTGCTGCAAGAAGCATCCCCATAGTATCGAGGAGCCTCGCGATGAACCTTGCCGCCACCATGCCTTTTTCCGCGCTGATGGGCGTGGACGTGACCGACGCGCGCAAGGACCGCATTGTCGGCGCGCTGACCGTGCGCCCTGATCTGTGCACGGCCGGGCATATCTTGCACGGCGGCGCGATCATGGCCTTTGCCGACGCATTGGGGGCGGTCGCAGCCTTTTTGAATCTGCCCGAGAGCGCAAAGGGCACGACGACCATCGAAAGCAAGACCAATTTTCTTGGCCCCGCGCCGGAGGGCAGCATCGTCACAGGCACCACGACGCCCATCAAAATCGGCCGCACCCTGTCGGTCTGGCAAACCCGCATCACCACTGCCGAAGGGCGTGATGTCGCGCTGGTGACGCAGACGCAGATGGTGCTGTGAGCGCGCTGCTGATCATCGCCGCCCTCCCCGAAGAAGCCGATGCGCTGTTTGCCGGGCAGGGTGTGCCCGTTGCCACTGCGCCCTTCGCCGCCCGGCGGGTCGGCGACATCACCATCGTCACCAGCGGGCTGGGCAAGGTCAACGCCGCCACCGCAGCGGCGCTATGGGCCGAACGGACGCAGCCCGCCACGCTGTTGATGAGCGGCACCTGCGGGCGAATGAGCGATGTGTCCGGCGACGCCTTCTGGCTCGCGGAGGCGGTGCAGCATGATTATGGGGCGGCGCGCCCGGGGGGCTT
>JAAUPH010000310.1 GCA_012035435.1 Sphingopyxis sp.
CGGCGCGTCCGCGGTGCTGAAGCATCTGCTGATCCAGCGCGCACTCACCGAAGAGGCGTCGCACTTCTGGAAGCGCAGCGCGGTGAATCCCGCCGCGGCGGTGCCCGATACGTTCAACATGACGGGCTTCGTGGTCGACGCAGACCGCTCGAAGGCCGACCTGCCGACGGCGCTGCACGCGCTGCCCGAGGGTGCGCTCGACCTCTCGCCGGCGTCGGCAGCCCGACGGTCGGCGCGCTTTTCGTATTCGTGGACGAGTGCCACCGAACGCAAAGCGGCAAGTTGCACCGCGTCATGAAGGCGTGCTTGATCCAGTCTACCAGCACCTCCGTCCCCAGCACCAGCAAGCAGTCCGGCAGCAGGATGTACAGGCGATCTGCACCGACGACGGTTCCGCCGGTATCAAGGGTCTGGTCACCGAAGGAATCAAGCAGGCGATCGCGAAGCACTCCGACATTGACGAGGTCGTCGGCGCCAACCGCATCGATTATATCAAAGTCTATGACATTGCGCTGAGCCAGCAGAACCGCTCGATGGCCGCAGTCGATCTGGACGGCGTGCGCGCCGACCTTTTGAAATATGGCTGGATCAAGGATGCGCGGGTGTCGCGGCGTTTGCCCGAAACGCTGGTGATCAATGTCGATGAACGCTCCCCCGCCGCCGTGTGGCAACATAATCAGCGACTGTCGCTGATCGACGCCAATGGCGTGGTGCTCGAAGGCGTGACCGCCGCGACGATGCCCGATCTGCCACTGCTGATCGGCCCCGGAGCCAACCAGCGCTCGCGCGATCTGGACGTGCTGCTCGCCGACAGCCGGTCGTTGAAGCCGCTGCTGGCCGGGGCGACCTGGGTGGGCAACCGCCGCTGGGATCTGCGCTTTGACAGCGGCGAGACATTGTCGCTGCCGATGGGTGAGGCAGCGGCGAAGCGGGCGCTGGCGCGCTTTACGCATATGGAGGGCAGCAACCGGCTGCTGGGGCGCGGGATCGTGCGTTTCGACATGCGCGATCCGGCCAAATTTGTGCTGCGCATGCCGCCCGAGGGGCAGGTCAATGCCACTGAAAACTCGACCGACACCGCCGAAGCCGAAGCGGCGATGGCTAGCGATACGGAGGCCTGAGCCCCATGGCGGCGCCGCGTATCGAAAAACTGATCACCGCACTGGATGTCGGGTCGTGGAAAGTGTCCGCGCTGATCGCGGGCGTTGCCGCCGACGGTACGCTTCATGTGCTCGGTACCGGCCAGCGCGAGAGCCGGGGCGTGCGGCGCGGCTATGTCGCCGACATGGACAAGGTCGAGCAGGTCGTGCGCGAAGCCATCGAACAAGCGGAGCGCATCGCCGAGCTGAACATCGAAGATGTATGGGTCGGCTTTTCGTCGGGCGGGCTGACCAGCGATATCGCACCGGTGGAGAGCGAACTTGGCGGTCACCGGATTGAACAGGAAGATATCGACGATCTGCTCGCGGCGGGGCGCAGCGGGATTGATCCCGAAGGCCGCATGGTGCTCCACGCGCTACCCGCGCTCTATACGCTCGATGGACTGACTGGGGTGAAAAACCCGATTGGCCTCCACGCCGACCGGCTGGCGGTGGATATTCATGTGATCATGGCCGACGGTGCGCCGGTCCGGAACTTGGAGGCGGCGGTGCGCGCAGCGCATTTGAACGTCAAATCGGTGGTAGCGGCGCCGATGGCGGCTGGCCTCGCCTGTTTGAGCGAGGAAGAGCGCGATCTGGGCGTGGCACTGGTCGATATTGGCGGCGCAGTGACGACGGTGGCGCTGTTCGCCGGGGGCATGCTGGTGGAACTGGCCTCGTTACCCTTTGGTGCGGGCGATATTACCGATGACATCGCCTCGGCATTCGGTATCCGCCGCAGTCAGGCGCAGCGCGCGCAAAGCTATTATGGCTCGGCGCTCGCCAGCCCGCGCGACAATGTCGAGGTGATCGACATCGATCCTGGCGCGCCAGAGAGCGCCGAGCGTCCGCGCATCACCCGCGCTCAGTTGGTGGCGGTGATCCGCCAGCGGCTCGACCAGATGATGGGCGAAATTGGCCGCACGCTGAAAGAGCTGCACTTTGTTGGCCGATCGGGCGGCAAGTGGTGCTGACGGGGGGCGGTGGCGGACCTTAAAGGCGATTGCCGAATATGCGCAGGTGGCGCTGGGCCGTGCGGCGCGCGTCGGGCGGCCGCAGGGCTTGGTCGGCCTTCCTGACGCGCATAGCGGACCCGCTTTTGCGACGCTGGCGGGTCTTGCAATTTACGCCGCAACCGATCCGTTTGATCTGCGCGATTTGCCGCAAATGTCGCAGGATGTGTATCGTCCGCCCGCCGGTGCGCTGCTGGGACGGCTCGTTGCAGCGTTAAAGAGTGGTTTTTGAGCGTAAACCGGTTCGAAGGGTTAATTTTTTGCGTGAAAAGGCTGAAACAATCGTGCAATGCTTTTCATCAGTCTTAGGGTGCCGGCGTGGCGTCAGCCGTAAATCGCTGTGGGGAGAATGAAACGATGAGCATCAATATTGGCCCGCCGCAAGTTGACGAACTGAAACCGCGTATTGCGGTGATCGGTGTCGGCGGGGCTGGCGGCAACGCCATCGCCAACATGATCGCGTCACGGGTCGAGGGGGTCGACTTCATCGTGGCGAACACCGATGCGCAGGCGCTGAACGCTTCGCCCGCGGAACGGCGGATTCAGCTGGGCACGCACATCACCCAGGGTCTGGGTGCGGGTTCGCGTCCCGAAGTGGGCCGCGCTGCTGCTGAGGAAACCATCGCCACGGTCGAAGAAGCGCTGGAAGGCGCGCATATGTGCTTCGTCGCGGCCGGCATGGGCGGCGGCACCGGCACCGGTGCAGCGCCGGTGATTGCCAAGGCCGCACGCGATCGCGGCATCTTGACCGTCGGCGTCGTCACCAAGCCTTTCAGCTTCGAAGGTTCGCGCCGGATGCGCTCGGCCGAGGCGGGCATTGCCGAACTGCAAGAACATGTCGACACGCTGATCATCATTCCCAACCAGAATCTGTTTCTGGTCGCCAACCCGAACACGACGTTCAAAGAAGCCTTCACCATGGCGGATGAAGTGCTGCAACAGGGGGTGCGCGGCATCACCGACCTGATGGTTATGCCGGGCCTGATCAACCTCGATTTTGCCGACGTACGCAGCGTGATGCGCGAAATGGGCAAGGCGATGATGGGCACGGGCGAGGCCGAAGGCGATGGCCGTGCGCTGGAAGCCGCGCAGCAGGCAATCAACAACCCGCTGCTCGACGGTGTCAGCATGGCGGGCGCCAAGGGCGTGATCATCTCGATCACCGGCGGCGAAGATATGCGCCTGATGGAAGTTGACGAGGCGGCGAACCACATTCGCGAGCTGGTCGATCCCGATGCCAACATCATTTGGGGCAGCGCGTTCAACAGCTCGCTCGACGGCAAAATTCGCGTGTCGGTCGTTGCGACCGGGATTGAGGGCGGGGCGGTTGCCGCCGCTGCGCCGCAGCAAAGCCGCAGCTTTGCCTTCCAGCCGGGCGTGCGGCCAGCGGCTGTCGCCGAACCAGTTGCACCGCCGATGCCGGAGCTATGTGCCCCCGGCCACGCCCCAACCAGAGGCTGCCGAAGAGGCATATGACGACGAACCCGAAGTGGCCGTGACGGACGAAGCGACGCCGGGTTTCACCGCGCCGACCAGCAGCGCATCATCCTTTTACGATGATGCGGGTGCGGCGGATGCGCTCGCGCGAGCGACGAAGATGATGACGAGCTGGTGCTCGGTGCCCCCGAAACGCCGGTCGAGGCGCCAGCCGCGGCGCCGGACGACCCCCGCAAGCCCGCAGACAACCACCAGAAGGCCGAGCACCAAACCCAACACCGGAGTGACGAAGAGCAGCAGAACCGCGAGCCCGAGGACCCACGCGGCGGCCCGA
>JAAUPH010000311.1 GCA_012035435.1 Sphingopyxis sp.
CGGCGTCCTGCACCAGGGTCGAGAGGATCTTCAGGTCCTCGGCATCCTGGGCGACCAGCCGCAAGGGGCCTTCGCCGCCCTCCTGAAACGTTGCGTCGGTCATGCGCTGATGCGTTCGATATGCGCGCCGCAGGCGCGGAGCTTTTCCTCGACCGCTCATAGCCGCGATCCAGGTGGTAGACGCGGCTGACCACCGTCTCGCCTTCCGCCGCAAGCCCGGCCAGGATCAGCGACACCGACGCCCGAAGGTCCGTCGCCATCACCGGCGCGCCGCTGAGGTCGAGCCGGATCGAGACCTCGCGGCGATCCGCGTGCCCGAACAGACCATCGAGGGCGGCGTGGTCCGCCTCGACATATTGGCGGCGCGCCTCGCCCGCGTACAAGTCCGCGGCGATGCGGGCGCAAATGAAGGCTTGCTCGCGCGCTATCTGGCCAAGCTTGAGCAGCAACCGGTCTTCAACCTGATCGAGGCGGAGCGCGCCTTGCTTCTCGCCCGCGAAATTCCGGGGCTTGATGCGCGGTTGACGCTGCGCCCCAGCGCGAATGCCGGTGAAGTGGTGGGCGAAGTCATCATCCGGCGCACGCCGGTGATGATCGATTTCAACGCGCAGAATTTCGGTACCAACGACGTCGGCGCGCTGGGGCTGGTTGCGCGGGCGCGCTTCAACGGCATCACCGGGCTGGGCGATCAGACGAGCTTCAGCCTGTACGGATCTGGCGACCTGCGCGAGCAGCGCATTGTTCAGGTCGGCCACGAAATGCGGCTGGGCGGCGATGGCTTGCGGCTGGGGGTCAATTACACCCATGCTTGGACTCGTCCCGATCTGGCGACGCTCGACTTTCGGTCGAAAACGCAGATTGCCAGCCTGTTCGCAAGCTACCCCATCCGCCTGACCCAGGCCGAGCGCTGGACCGTGACCGGCGGCATCGATGTGATTGACCAGAATATCGGTTTGGGTACCACCCCGCTCAACCGCGACCGCCTGCGCGTGCTGACGTTGCAGAGCGAGCATATCAGGATCGACCCGGCGTCGGTCGCGGGCCGCAATGGGTATAACAGCGCCGAACCACGCTGGCTGGTTGCCGGGACAACAGAATGGCGTAAGGGCCTCGCCGGTTTGGGGGCAAGCAAGCCCTGCGGCCCGCTCAGCGCTGCCTGCCTGGCACCCGGCGCGGTCCCGCTGTCGCGGATTGAGGGCAAGCCCGACGCTTTTCTGGTGCGCTGGAACGGCCAAATGGAATGGCGACCGGTGCGTAATTTCACGCTGGCGCTGCTCCCGCGTGGGCAATGGACCGATGATCCGCTGCTGGCCTATGAAGAATTTTCGGCGGGCAATTTCACCGTCGGACGCGGCTATGATCCGGGTTCGCTCATCGGTGATCGCGGCCTTGGCGTTTCTGCCGAAGCGCGGCTGCGCTCGCTCATTCCCGAGAACCGTACCGCAATCGCAGCGCAGCCTTTCATCTTTTTCGACGCCGCCTGGGTGTGGAACCGCGATTCCGCTTTCGCGGGCATCGGTGCACAAAGCATCTATTCGGCAGGCGGCGGGGTGCGGGTGGCTTACGGCGATATGGTCCGGTTCGATGTCGCGCTTGCCGCCCCGCTCAAACGCGCGCCTTTCGCCACCAGCAAGGGCGACGCCCGCGTGCTGATTTCGCTGACGACCGCCTTTGGCCTGGGAGGCCGCTGACATGACATATGTGACGAAACGCCCGGCATCGCTGAACCAGCGGTTGATGACCAGCGCGGCGGTGGCCGCCAGCCTTGCGGCGCTGGCGACGTCAGTCCATGCACAGGGCGTAGCAGGCACGGGCGTTGTCGATGGCGGTACCGTCACGATCAGCGCACCAAATGCGACGACGACACGGGTCAACACCACCAGCCAGCAAAGCGTGATCACCTGGCGGCCGACCGACAATGCGGCGACCGGTGGCCCGATCAACTTTTTGCCCGGCGGCAATACGTTGGAATTTATCGGAACCGTCAACGGATATACCGTGCTCAATCGTTTTGCAGGGGTTGACGGGTCGGGCAACCCGATCCCGATCAACCGGCAAATTGCACTTAACGGCACGGTCAATAGCTTTCTCGACACCGGCGTTGCCAATGTCGCAGGGGGCAATATCTGGTTCTATAACGCGGGCGGCATATTGATCGGCTCGACCGGCGTGATCAACGTCGGCAGCCTGGTTCTGACCAGCAATGACATCGATACCACCGGCGGCCTGTTCGACGTTAGCGGCAATATCCGCTTTCGCGGTGCGGGCGGCAGTACGTCGGCGGTGCAGATCAACGCGGGCGCACAGATCACCGTGGCCAACACAAACCCCGGCAGCGCCTACACCGCCTTTGTCGCGCCGCGCGTCATTCAGCGCGGGACGGTCTCAACCGACGGTTCAACCGCCTATGTCGCCGCGGAACAGGCCGATATCCGTATCAATCAGGGCCTTTTCGACATCAACGTCCTTGTTGGCGCCGAAGGCGGTACCGTGATTGACCATAGCGGCATCACCACCGGCCCGGCGGCGCAGGACGGCGATCCCAACGACAGTCGCATCTATATGGTCGCCATCCCCAAGAATGTTGCGGTCAGCATGCTGGTGTCCGGGCAGGTCGGTTATGCCGATCCGGTATTGGCGCAGGTCGATCCCAATGGCGCCATTCGCCTGTCGGCGGGTTACGATATCTTTCAGGGCGAAATTGCCGCCAACCCCAACCCGGTATCGACGGCGGCTGCCAATGTCACGCTTCAGGACAGCATCTTCAACAGCGACATCGTCGCGCGCGCCAGCAATGATTTGCTTGGGGCACCCATATCGACAATAGCCTCACCCCCCGCCCCCGCCGCCGCAGTCGGGCCTCCTCCGTTTCAACGGCAATGCGCTGCTGCAAGGCGACAATGTCGCGCGCTTGAGCATCGGCAATGGTCAGCAGATTACGGCGGCGCAAGGCTTGCAACTCGTCTCTGGCGAACGCGGCGCGACGCCAGGATTGGCCGAGGTGTTGCTGAACTATAACGCAGCGGCGGCCGGCGCACGGCCGACCATGATCGTCTCAGGCCTGTTACGGCTCGACGCGTCGCGGGGCGCGTTTGACATTAGTGGCAATGCCGTCGGCGGCACAGCGCGCATCCGGGTGGATGGCGGCCAGCTCGCCGCAGGGGACATCGACTTGCTCGCCGACGGCGTGGGCGATTTCCCCTTTGGCGCTGGAACCACCGGCGGCAATGGCACCGGCGGCACCGCCGAACTGATCGTCACCGATCTCGGCCACGCCGTGAAACGCGTTTCGGAATCCGACGTCGAGGAGGGCCTTTCCGGCGCCGACGTCGACGGCGACAATCTCGTCTTCCGCGCCTGGAAGCCGGGCGACCCGCTGGTCGTCGGCCGCTTCTCGATCCCCGAACCCGACGCGAAGGCGAAAGAGCGCCGCCCCGATCTCGTGCTTGTGCCGTTGCTCGCCTTCGACCGCGATGGTTACCGCCTGGGCTATGGCGCCGGCTACTACGATCGCTACTTGAGCGCGCATCGCGCCAAGCGCACCATCCGTGCCGTCGGCATCGCCTATGCGGGCCAGGCGGTTGAGCGCCTGCCGCGGGCTGCGCACGACGAACCGCTAGACGCTGTGGCGAGCGAAGAAGGCGTGATCCGCTTCGAAAGGACCTGATGAGGATTCTATTCTTGGGCGACATCGTGGGCCGCGCCGGCCGCGTCGCCGTCGTCGAAACCGTGCCCGTGCTGCGAAGGGACCTCGCGCTCGATTTCGTGATCGTGAACGGCGAGAACGCGGCCGGCGGCTTCGGCATCAACGAAGAAATCTGCAATGCGCTGTTCCAGGCCGGCGTCGATTGCATCTCGACCGGCAATCACGCGTTCGATCAGCGCGACAAAGTCGACGTCTT
>JAAUPH010000007.1 GCA_012035435.1 Sphingopyxis sp.
AGCAGCCAGGCCGCGACCATGACGACCACGAAGGCGGTGAGGTGCCAGAGGTAAATGGTCATGATCATGCCGTTGACGAGCACAACCGCACTCCAGATTTTAAGTGGAACGAGACTACCGTAAGTATCTGTAGAATATAACATTATTTTCCGTGGGTCAAGAACTGTGTAAGGTTTTGTGTAAGTTTTCAGTTTCAATCAATGGAATTTTTTGCGGCGACGACGCAGTAACTCCCCTTCATCTGGGACCGCGTTGAGCGGTCGATGACCGAGCGTGCGTCGGCGCGATATGCCGGGGTCGCGGTGATCGGGGCCGCGCCGTTTATAGCGTCATCCCCGCTCCAGTGAGCGACCGAGCAATCAGTGAGGCCGATCAACGCAGTAATCTATCGTCACGGACGATCCGGTCGCGATCAATGCTGATTGACGATCGCATGTAAGCCGTCCATCGCGTGAATCGATAGGATTGACAACGGACAGTTGAGATTGGCTTCGCTTCACAATCTGGTAGCGCAATTTAAATTTTCGGTAGGCGCCGGGCCACAACCGAAGATAAAATAATGGCCGTGTCGGCGGAGGCGTGTAGCTGGAAGCGATCAATGACTGCCTTTAGCTCAATTGCGTCGCTGACTATGAATTTTGCCAGAAAGCAGTTTTCTCCAGTGATGCGGTCCGCTTCGACGACCTCAGGCGACTCTTGCAGCATCTGCTCGAGCTTGCGTATCTGACCGGGCATAGCGCTCATACGCACAAATGCCGAAGTGCCAAGACCGAAGACTTTGGGATCGATCAAAACAGAATGACCCCTAATCGCGCCTGCATCTTCCAACTTATGAACGCGCTCGGTCACGCTTGGGCTGGACAAACCGATCTGCTTTGCAAGCTCCTTGAAGGTCATACGACCATCGGTCGCGAGTGCTGCAATAATTGCGCGATCAATGCTGTCGAGGTGCCGGGTTACGTAACGGCTTCGGTTCATTTTTTGCCCCTAGCTGGATGACGCCAGCGGGGCCTTGAGATTGCGAAGGCAGAACTCCGATTTTGCCTTACTTTTTCAAATTTGGGGAGAAAATCGGTTGGACCAGCGACCTATTGAGCGATCAGCATATAATAATCTGGAATATGCTTTGCGACTACCTTGCGGGTAACCGCCTACGATCATCGTGACGTAGCGAGCTTCGTTTATCGCTGAATTCAGTCGATAAACATCTGTTTAGGATCTCAGAAGACGAACGGGTTCTTCGCCGGATGCAGTGCTCTCGATACGTTACCCATAAGGTAGTAGAACTACATTTTACTCAGCGTTACGGCACGCAGCGACGGTTCTTTTGGCTCCGGCTAAAAGGGCATCATTTATCGGCTGTGAATATGCCTACCGGCGGGATGGCGCGTTTCCGGCACGATACTGTAAAACTACAAGTTGGAGAATTTGATAAATAGTAGAGCTATCGCGATGGCAATTTTGCCACTCTTGGTCGCAAGGCCAGCGTTTGCGCAAGACGATCCGTTCAACGGTGTTTCTGTGACAGTAATCGGCGGGATCGACCACAGTAGCGCGGACGTCGTCGCAGAGACAGGTGCACTATATGCGGCGCAATTGAGCTTTTGACGTGCGATCGAATAATCTCGTTTTTGGCTTGAAGGGCGAACTGGGCGACGCTACAACAGAGGCCTGTTTTGCGAGTTCGGGCGTTTGCATTAAGGCCAGTCGCGACCTGTACATTGGCGGCCGGTTTGGATTTGCGGTAACCAACGACACATTGTTGTTCGCTAAGGGTGGCTATTCCAATGACCGCCAGACCTTTAGCTGTCAAGTGACTGTCCCAGTGCAACCAGAAGCACCAACAAGTGCGACGAATGACGATTGACGATTGACGAATGACGATTGACGAATGACGTGTCGGCGCTGGGATAGAGCAAGCTATCGGCGACCGCCTCCACTTGAAGGTCAATATCGCTATTCAGATTATCAAGGAGGCGCCAAGCGACACCAAGGTGTTATCGGGTTAGGGATGCGGTTCTAAACCTGCGCGACGCGGTAACGGAGACGACATGAGCAACATGTCGAGTGGAGCCGCGTGACGCAGATATATCGGTCCGTAAGAAGATCGATGCAACCTACCGCAGTCGATACCGACGGCTTTGCACAAATGGACAGCAATATCACTAGTTTCTAATTACAATTTCAGCGGACTGTTAGCTGTTAGGCAAGCTACCCGCGTCGGTTTAGAATACTTCCAATACCTTGCATCAGTCAGCGAAGAAGCTTTTAACTTCAGCATGGAACCACGGTCCATTGTCCCACATGACGAAATGCGCGGCGTTGGGTGCGCGGCGCAGTGTCGCGCCCTTTAGATTGGCGTAGGCCGCTTGCATGTAGGCATCTAGCTTCGCGTCGGCTATCGGCGCGTTCGTCGGCGTCACATAGATGATCGATGACTTTGCACTAATGTTTGTCAGTTCGGGACGCAAGTCGGTGACGATCAGTTCGGCATAGGCGCGCGACGCGACATCGCGGTCGGACTTGTTCGCATCTTCGAGTGCGACGGGGCGCATTGATTCGGTTCGGACGTAGGCCGCGATTGTCGCTTCGAGCTCCTTCGCATGAGCCTCAGCGGGCGCATTCAACATACTCGTGCGCATCGATTCGGCGATAGGTTTCAGCGTCTCAGGGGTCGCACCCGGCCCGCCGAACATCGCGCCCAAAAAAGGCATCATATCGACGACCATCAATTTCGACACTGTATCAGGATGGCGCGCGGCCAGCATCATCCCAATCGTTCCGCCCATCGAATGGCCAATCACATCGACCGTACCCAGCTTCCGTTCGACGATATAGCGCGCAATTTCTTCGGCGACGGGTGCGGACACGTCGCCCTCACTGTTGCCATCCTTGGGCAGGCCAGCGAAACCCCTGATATGGACTTGGTGATATCGATAGCCCGGCACGGCATCGATCATCTCGCGCCAGACGCGCGGTGACGAGGACAGGCCGGGGATAAGGATCACATCTTTGCCACTTCCTATGGCCTTGATGGACACACGGGACGACAAATAGTCCTCGGCTGCGTCGACAGCAGGCGCCAATGCGACTGCAAGAAAAGCAGAGACACCGGTCATTACCACGCGGCGGCTAATCATTTGGCTCTGCCCTTTTGCGAATAATGAAATCAGATTCGCAACGAAGTACGGATCGGAGCCAATTACCGCTACTACCTTCGAGGTTATCCCTGAACACAAACGATAGAAGTCACGCAAGCCAAGGGCAGAAAATGGGCTCCCTCTACATATGCGGTGCTATCGACGCGTTACTCATAAGGTAGTCGAACTACATTTTTCTCGTCGTTACAGCCCTTACCGACGGTCCTTTTCGCCACGGTTAATGGGGCGTCGTCTATCGGCTGTGAATGTTTGCCGGGGCAATCCAGCACGTTCGCGATCCGGTATTGTAAAATAATATGTTTGGAGAATCTGATGAATAGTAGAGCAATCGCTTTGGCTCTCATGCCATTCGCTTTAACTTCGCAGCCGGTTTTGGCACAAGACGACCCTTTCGAGGGCGCTTCTGCGACCGTAATTGGCGGGATCGACCGTGCCAGCGCGGGCGGTGTGTCTGAAACAGGCGCAGTTTATGCGGCGCAATTGGGCTTCGACATACGTTCGAATAATCTCGTTTACGGCTTGGAAGGCGAACTGGGCGACGCTACGACTAAAGCCTGTTTTGCGACTTCGGGCGTTTGCATCAAAGCCAGCCGCGATCTTTACATTGGCGGTCGGCTTGGCGTCGCGATTGCCGACAACACGTTGTTATATGCCAAGGGCGGCTATTCCAACGCCCGCCAGACTTTCAGCTATCAAGTCACGGTCCCGGTGCAGCCAGGCGTGCCAACAAGCGCTAAAAGCGATGGATGGCGTGTTGGCGCGGGGATCGAGCAAACTATCAGTGAACGGTTCCTCGTGAAGGCGGAATATCGTTATTCGGATTATGAGGGTGGCTTCAAACGGCACCAGGGTGTTGTCGGGCTAGGTATTCGTTTCTGATCTTGTGTAACGCGGCAACGGGGACGGCAACATGCCGAGTGGAGCCGCGCAACGCACAAATATCGTCTTGCGTTTGCATTAAGACTGACGGCCCGTCTCGAACATAAGATTGCGCTGCGTTTCGTGCCGCTTCAATAAATCAGCCAAGAACTGGGCAACTTGAGCATCGGGGGCATCCACGGCAATCAAATTTGTCGATGACCGCTCTATCGAGCCGCCTAGCGCTTCCAACTCGGCCACAACATTCTGCTGCGGATGGGATGACTCACCGAACCAGACCCGGAATACAAATCGACCGGACGGTTTCGTGACTTTAGTGATACAGAGTTCGTCGTCTGTTTCGACGACATCTCCAAGCGCCATGTCATACACAAAAAATGGTATGCAGCAGAGTTCAAACTGCCGGGCAGAGATATGCCGCGCCCATAGCTGTTCGATTCGATCATATTCCGGAATGTTGGCTACAATGATAAAGTCCGAACGATCGCGCCAGAATGGTTCCGGATGCGTGCTGATTTTGTCGAGTTCGGTCATAGGGACTTGCGTTTCATGGCCCGACACCGACAACGATTTTGTCAGGTTCACGGTCATCGTTAACCCAAACCTTTATTGCCGACACTTCATGGGGGACGGGCTGCTCAAGCAGCAATTGACCATGGACCGTGGACACAACAACCCGTCGTTGCGGTGTTTCCAGCGTTCCAGCGAAAACCGGCAGGTCGGTCCGATTTGCGTGAACCAAAGACAATAGCGTCAACTCGGTCGGGCCATCGATCTCGCACAAGCAACCCACAACCACACACGATTTTGTGGCTGAGACCAGCGCGCCGTCCATGGATTTAGGCACGTCGCCGCCATCGACATCGGATATGAGGATCAATGAATTGGGCGGCGCAATCTTTGTAGTTTGCGTTGCCAAGGGGCGCAGCCTCAAAGTTTATGGTTTCGATACCTTAGGCAAACTGACATTTGTGGATTTGGGGAGAGCCTTACCTTCTATGTACTGGTCAATCTTCACCTATCCCCTGTAGTGGTGCAACTACCGGTAAGGTAAAAGTCCGACCGTTCACCGGTAGCTACCTGTCAGATAATCGCACACGGTCAAAATTGCGGCTAAGCGCAACAATATGCGCGATATTTTATACACATTTACTGCGGTCATGTTGGTAAGCGGAGGCCTTAGCGGCTGTGGTGGCGAGGGCAACGGCACTCCGCCGCCCCCGGTGCAGGTTCCGCAACTGCCTCCTACACCCCCTCCGCCGCCGCCCCCACCGCCTCCTCCTCCACCTCCCACGGGTCTCGAAAGGCCGAGCGCCGCGAACACCGGTGTCCGAGCTGGAACGGTCCTAGGTGCCTGGACTGGCCCGGAACATGACGGACGGTCGAACCTCGTCATCGACGGCTTCGAACTGCCGCGCGGATCGCAAGGCTACTACACATTTGCGGGCAACAACGTCACCTTGCGGAACTGCCGCATTCGTGCGGGGGTGCTCTTTTCGGGGGACAATATCCGTATTGAGCGCTGCGAGGTCATTGGCGGCGTCTCGCTCTCGGGAGTCGATACAGCGGTTATCGAATACAACAATATCCATGATATCAACGACGATGGCATTCATCTGACGTCCGACAGCGGTCAGGTTCGTCAAGTGCGCATCGCGCACAACTTCGTTCATAGTTTCGTGTATCCAGCCAGCATCGCCTGTACCGATCCTCATTCGGACGGGATCCAGGTGCGCGGCGTTGACGGGCTGACCCTCTTCAACAATGTGTTCGACATGGGGCCGTGGCAATCGATCTGCAACGGACGCTATAACCCGCTCAGCGCCGCCATTTTCCTGCAAGATGCAAATGGCGGCAATCGCAATATCACGGTGGATCGCAATTATCTCAATGGCTCAGCCATCGTTGCGCGGATTGGCCCCGGACCGAATACGCGATTTACGAACAACCGGTTTGGACGGGACGAACGCTACGGTCTCGTTGAAAACCTTTCGCGTCCCGGCGATTTGGTCGATAAATCGGGCAACGTCCGTGACGACACCGGCGAGCCCGTGAACTTCTAGCCGCGCTTACCAAAAAACTGGCAGACATCTACAGAGCGCGGCTGCTCGCTATCAGATTAAAAGCTGACTGCGCTATTTTGCGTCCATGAAACCTTTGATAGCGGCCACAAACTTGGGATTTTGATCATAGTAGGAAATATGCCCCCCGTCCAATACCACGGTCGTTTGCTTGGGAAACCGAAACCGCCGATATTCGTCGGGTCCAACGGCATAGTCGGCGCGGCTGCTGATAACCAACACCGGTTTGTTGATTGATGCGGTCATCGGCGCATAGTCGGCATAATATTCGGGGTAGGATGCCCGCTGATTGAGGACTGCCGATCCGAATGAGCGTGCCCGCGCATAGCTTCGGTCGATCTCGTTCATGTGTTTGATCGTGTCGAGGCTCTTTGTCAGAAATCGATAGCCTTGGCCGCTTTTTATTATCGCCAGCCGCGCCTCTTCGCTTGCTACGTCGAGCGCGGCCGCGTCGTTGCTATCCGGTAGGCTCACGACGGGCGTGCCCAGCAATTCGTTGGCAAAATTGATCTGCATTCGCGCGTGATGCGGCCCCAAGAATTGTAGGGTAGCATTAGCCATTACAAGCGACGAGACGTGCTTAGGATACTGCGTTACATAATTGACAGCAAGAAGCCCGCCGAATGAGTGGGCAATGAGGCACATTTTCTTGATGCCGAGTTTTCGGCGAACGTCATCAAAATCCGCAATCACGCGCGGCATGTGATAATCGGTGGCATCGGGGGACTTCCCCGCCCCGCGCTGGTCCACATAAATGATAGTCAGAAACTGCTCCAGCGCATCAAACCCCATCTTCTCGGTTGAGAGAGAGCCTTGCCCTGGGCCGCCGTGGATCAACATGCAAGGTGGACCCTTGCCCGACACTTTCACGTAGAGGGGGGCTCCATCCGATACCGTGATTCTGTGTTCGGCGGACGCCAATTGACGTTGTGCCGCATGGGTCACCGGTAAGCAGATAAAGCTCGCCATAATGAAGGCTGCAACTGAAGGCCCCACGCAGCAAAAAGTGTATCGCTTAGCGGCCATAATTACTCTCCAGTTCCGCCAGTGGGCAGGCTAAGCATCATGAAAATGATCGCGTGGCATGTTTTGGCTCGATAGCGGCAACATACGATCAATCGCAACGGTCAGTGTGACCTGTTGGATCACAATGGATGCAGGCGTATAATTGGTAGGCTTGAACACAAGGCTTTCTATGGCGCCGACCAGCCTGCCATGATCAGCCGTAGTTGTCCTCTTGATCTCCGACCATTCTTGGTCAGCCATGAAGCGACTCCATCGCTCAGTCATAGCTTGCTCATTGGGCCACTCGAGGAGATACGCGAATTTGGTTTTGCCTTCGTCGTGCGTTTCCCAAATCCCGAGAATCTTGAATTCATATCGGCGCATGATGCGCATGGCGTGGTCTCGGAAACGCGCGTGAAAGGCAGCTTTGTTATCTTCGAATATTTCGTAGAGGCGAAGCTGGTGAACGACTGTCGTTGTTGTTTCGACGCTCGGTGCCGCCGAGGATGCGGCATGACTACCGGTTGATGGGGTTGTCGCCAGTGCTAGGGCCAGAATAGCTGCTCGGAATTTGATGGTTGCTAGCGACACCGCAGGAGGCTCCTTCACACCCGCATTCTGCCGCCAGCTACGACGACGCAATGCCCAGCAATTTCGATTTCATCGCCGTCGATCCTCACTTGGATTAGGCTCCGGCGACCCATTTTGGTGCCTTGCTCGATTGTGAGCTGGGTGTGTCTATGAACGCCGTTTGCCACAAGAAATGCCCCGAGCGGGCCTGCCGCTGTGCCAGTTGCAGGGTCTTCCCATAAGCCGACGGTGGGATTGAAAAAGCGGGCGTAGGCGGGAGCCGCGTCGCGCTCGTCGTCATATGAAAACACGTAACAGCCCTCCGCATCGACCGATGCAAGCACGGCTTTTAAGGCTTCATGGTCAGGCGCAGCGCGGTCCACCGCCGCACAATCACTCACCGGCACCATAAGATGCGGCGCTCCTGTCCAGACTACTTGCCTCGGCAATTCACCGACCGAAAGATCAACGGGATCGAGAGCAAGAGCTTCTGCCAATGCTCCTGCCGGATCAAGCTGCCGCAAAATCGAGGCGCTTCCTGACGCATGGCAATCCATTCCGGCGCACCGTTTTGAGCCTTAATGAGAACAGGCAACAGCTCGCCGCCAATTTCTTGGTAGGTTGTGCTATCCGGTGACGTTAGGTCGATCCGACCATCTGCCGCAATCCACCACCATGCTCCCAAGGCATTATGGCCAGCACCATAGACTTCCGCACCGCTGGCTGTGAATGAACGCAATTGGAAACTGGCTTGCGCCATTGTGGGTTTCATTACGAATGTTGTTTCGGACTGGTTGAATTCGCGCGCGATTGCCCGCAGCACATCGTCGGGCAGATCGTCACCTCCATCGACCACCGCGAGCGGGTTGCCTTCAAGGGCGCGATCCGCAAATACATCGACCAGATAAAATGGCAGTTCACTTAACAACGTCGATGCTTCTGACATTCGGACTCTTTCAAGAATCGCTGCTCTGATTGTCGGGTGTCAGAAGCGCGCAGGTGGCTGTTTCAGGACAGCCTAGCTCGCGCTTGAATCGCAACCAACTACCAGTGAAGTAAAGATCCCATTGGACATCCAAATTTATCCGTAAAAACCATGCAGAAGCTCAAGAACGAGTCAAGGAGCTGGTATACACTTCCAACTGGTCCGCAAACGCGCGCTGGTAGGCTGGCCGTGCTTCGCCGCGCGCGACATATGCTAACAGTGTCGGATATTCTTCCAGCATCCCCGATCCGCTGAGCCGACGAAGAACCGTAACCATGAGCAGGTCGCCCGCTGTGAACGCGCCGTCTAGCCAGTCAGCATCACCAAGCCGGTTCGAGAGGTCGGTCAACCGTGCGCGCACACGGTCCAGCAAACTGGGCAGTCGCTCGTCGTACCAGCTTTTGTCCCGCTCGAAATATAGAGCAACTTCCAGTTCCACGATTGACGGCTCCACCGTCGAAAGCGCTGCAAACATCCAGGTTATGGCGCGAGCGCGCGCATTCGCCTCGTTTGGCAACAACGCCTCGGTTCGTTCCGCAATGTGGAGCACAATCGATGCAGATTCGAACAACGCAAGATCGCCGTCCTCATAGGTGGGAATTTGCCCGAATGGGTGGATAGCTCGATGCGCCGACTGCTTCATTTGCGCAAATGACACAAGGCGAACGTCATAGGGCTGGCCTGCTTCCTCCAGAGCCCAGCGGACACGCATGTCCCGCGCCAAACCTTGGCCCTCATCGGGTGACGCTTCGAACGCAGTTATTGTGATTGGCATAAATATCTCCGTCGTGCTTTGTTTGTTACAGTTTTCAATATCTGTGAGGCAGCATCAGCTACGCCTTAAACCGATCAATGGGCGGAGGATATTTACCGAGCGCCCAAGAAAGTAAAACGCCGCGCAGCCTGCAACGGTCGTCGCAAAAATGAACCAGAATCCGGCTTGTGGACCAATCGACCATTGCAGCAGGCACCACCCCGCAATGACGATCACGGTCTGGTGAATGATGTAGAATGGGAAGACAGCTTCGGTGAGCGTCGGCCGCCAAGGATGATCGTGATTCCAAAATGTATCAGCGATCCCGATCAACGCCACGATCATCGACCAGCCCATGATACTGCGGCTGGCGAATAGTATCGATTGCTGACTGATCGATAGCTGTTGATTGCCACCGGACGCCAACAAGGCATAGCAGAGAGCGACGAACGCTATCGTTGCGAGAGCAAGGGCGAGTTTCCAGTAGCGGGCAGCGGCAAGCATGGCTGGTCGCGATCCAGCGAGGCCAACCCCAAATAGGAAGGCCGGGATATAGGTTAGATGACCCACGGTGTCGCCAACCAGCGCATGATTGCTCTCTTCGCCAGGTGCCAACCAGAACGAAACGATAATCGCCCAAATCATCGGGATGAGCAGTATGCCAGCATTGCCAAAAACACGGCCGAACACAGGCTGTAACTGCGCTCGGACGGAAGGCGTGAAAAGCGGCAACGCAACCGTATAGGCCCATATATAGACCACGAACCAAAGGTGTTGCCAAGTGGGCAGATCCACACCGTCAATCGCCCGGAAGCGAAAATAGTCGGTCAGCCAGAACTGGGTAAAGCCCAATGAATAACCGTGTTGCGTGGTAAGCTCGATCCACGGCTGGACGGGAATAATAAATATGATGCCGAACAGGACGGGGAGCAGCAGCCGGGCTGTGCGCTCCTGAACGAATTGCCGACTATTTGACCTGCGTTCAATCAACATGCGGCTTGCAAAGCCGGAAACGACAAACAGCAACGGCAATCGCCAGCTATTGGTGCCGAGCATGGGAATGGCAAACCAGTCCACCGCTTCGGGGGATTTAACGTGCCATCCCCACGGTACGAAAACCATTCCGATATGATAAAGGATCAAGAGGCCGAAGGCTCCTATGCGCAACCAATCCATGCCGTAATGGCGTTCAAATGTGCTGCTCATTGCCAGCGGCAGCATTGCAGGGCATTCGCCAAATGAGCAGTCAACTCGCATATCCACTGACACGCACCTGTTTCATGGGTTAGCCCTCCACCTCAAACTTAGCCTTGTATGCAGCAACTTGCGTGATCGACTCTATCCCGAAGCTGACGGCTCCGACAGCCGCGCGTCCATCTACGGCTCTAGCCACGATAGCACCCGCTTCAAGGCCAAAGCCGCCGCAAAGTTCAATCAGCTCAACGCCATGACCGACCATCTCCGCCGCGACGCTTGCGGCGGCCTCGATATTCGGAACGAAGGCGATTGTCAGAACTTCATGCGTAGTTTCCCGGATGATCCGGTCGCTTTGCGGATCGGCATTTTCCCATAGTATAATGGTCGCCCATCTGTTCATGATTTCCTCGCATAATTTCAACGTCAGTTTTGCCGTGCTGCTGGTGCCTCACGGCTTGTCTTGGCCGATGTCCGACATCTCGTCGGTGCTTAGTGTTGCCTGCTGGTAGGCCGGTCGTCCGCTGGTCCGGTAACTTTGCATGGTCAAGCCCGAGGGACTGGTCCGGGAGTTGATCAATTCCAGCGCCATGTCGGGCCCAGAATCGGGAAATAGCCGCTCGCCTTGGCCAACCACGATGGGGTAAATTACCAAGTCGATTTGATCGACCAGTTCGAGCGCCAGAAGCGCACGAACAAGCTTGCCACTGCCCGGCACGACGAGAGTCTCCTCGTGACTTTGCTTCAGATCGCGAATTGCGGGAGCAACGCCGCCGCTGATGATAGTCGTCCTTGACCAGCTCGGCTCCGTCAGGGTGTTCGACACCACATATTTGGGGCGTTCATTCAAGGCTGACGCAATTGCGCTGGTGCTGCTGCCCTCGAAAGCTCCCCATGATTTAGCAAAGATATTGTATGTAAATCGGCCAAAGAGGAAGGCATCCGCACTGCCATAGATTTGATCAAGATACTTCATCCCCTCGGCATCGACGAGCGGAATGGCCCATCCGCCGCGTTCGAAACCGTTCCGCGGGTCTTCCTCGGCACCGCCAAGACCCTGAATAACACGATCGTTGTCGTGATCAGTTTCATGATACGGCCCGTTTCATTTGTATTTTTTATCTTCCAGTTAGCTTAGCAAAGCATGGCACTATTCCATGTCGGCGTTCAACTACCTCGGCAGTATATCGGCTTGCTTGCGCCGCCACACACTACGCCGCCCGTTGCATGAAGGGCTTGTGAACGATGAGTGCGTTGCCTTTGTGATAGTTGCGTTTGCCCACTGGATCATCGGGCAATGCACTCCTAGTTAAGCAGCGGTCGGAGCATGGTTCCGGCCCACTGCCGGAAGGACAGTGGGCGCAGTTCCATTTTGCAGCGCACGAGGTGCTGAATCTATGCTCGCCTGACTATTTGCGGCTTGCCCGCGCGGGAAAATCGAGATCGCTGCCCGTGGTCTGTCCAATGACAGTAATTTTGCCGTTGCCGTCGCGAGAAAGTACCGCAATTGCGCCCTCGACGACGGCTACGTCGAATGCCTTCTTGATGATTCCGCCGTGGGTGACCAGCGCCACATTGCCTTGGCTAAGGTCAATGCTCGCAACCAGTTCTTTGACGTCACGGTCTGCGACTTCAACTGTCCGTCCGCTTGGCGGATCGTCGTGCATCAGGCGCTCGTCGGAGATCGCCCGGCCGAACATAAGGCGCGCAGTCTCCATCGTCCGGCAGATTGGGCTGGAACGCACCTCGGAAACCCTGATACCCAAGATACGGAGGGTCTCGCCGGTTTCCCGCGCTCCTGCATAGCCCGATGCGGAAAGATTACGCTGCGAAAAACAGTCCGTTCTTGGTTTGGCGAAATTATCGCCGACTGAAGGAACCTCAGTGCGTTCGTGGCGCACAAGGATGATATAGCCGCCTTGGCGCATTACATCGATAAGCGCTGGCGTCGAAAGCATTGCTTGAGGCGATGCAGTGGGTGTCGGCTGGGGGATTTGTGCCGCAGCTTGCGATGAAAGCGCGACGGCTGCGCAAAGCAAGAGTTTTGGTAGCAGTTTCATATTTCCTCCAAGTTGATTTTGCATGGGATGCTGCCTTTGCGTATGTCGTGGTCGGCAGCGACAGCCACAGAGAGGCCATGGTTTGACGCGCCGAGGCGAGTGATTGTATTTAATGGTATACCATATCATTTACCACGAATGACGGGGCCGGTAGCAAAGATGCGAAACTTCGCCAACTACCTCTGGGGTTGTTATCGAACAATCATGCTGATTGGACTGGCCGTGCTAGTTGGCCTGGGCAAATGTTGCTACTTGTCGCCGGAACTCAACTAGCGCGAACCATCTCGCAAACTCGCCCAGCCCTGGAGAACATTGCGCGTTTCGTGATCGGTGGGAAACCAAAGCTCAATTCTGGGGGAGTGAGTATTTATGTCCTGCGGGATGCCGGGGACTAGCTGAAAGCGACGGAAAGATAGCGTCCCTAAGGGCGTGTCAAAGCTGATCAAAAAATAAGCCACACCTGCATCGCCTACACTCGTGTCCAACTTGCCGAAGCGTTGTTCAAGTTCAGCTGCGCAGCAGCAGACGCGGTCAGAGAGTGACGGGCGTGCCCATGCCTCGGCACGAAATTGCGAGAGCAGCAAGCTCGCAATGCCCTTGCCATCCTTCGCAACTGCCAGCAGACCGGATGGGTCGGCGACGGCATCAATCATATCGACTGAGCCAGTTTCAAAATTCCACGACCGAGTTTCTGGCATGACAATTTGGCACAGGCGCGTCGCAGCATGGTTCAGCCCCAGCGAAACCCAGTCCGCGTTGAAAAGGACGGCTGGCCAAGGTGAATGCGCTTCCAGCATTGCGTGAAGCGCGTCCCCAAATTCTGTATTGTTTTGCGCTGATGCAGCAATGTCTGGCGGGAATCCAGCTGCTAACAGCGTCGCATTGCGAAGGGGTCTGGGCAGAGCCAGTTCATCGAGTATTGCCAATAGCATGCCGCGGCTTGGCTGCGCGCGACCAAGCTCCAAAAACCCCAGATGCCGCTGAGAGACGCCAATCCGGTTTGCAAGCTCGAACTGTGAAATTCCCTGCGCGCTCCGCGCTGACCGAAGCAACCCCCCCAATGGGCCAACATTGCGCTCAGTCGGACGCGCCATTTTAACCTGGGGGTCTGTCGGCGAAGTATCGTTATCAAGGCTTCGGTTCAACTTAGCGGTCTTCATATTCTCGTTTTCTCGCAATTTGCACCGATGGGTTTGCCGAGCATTCCTGGAACGAAAGTGACGGTAAATGCTTTTTCTACAAGCGCTGACGGTCTGCTAGTCAGCGGCGACGTTCGCCTATCGATTTCATGATTTGAGGGCTTGTGGTTCAAGATAATCTCTTACGGGTGTCAGTGATCAGTCGGCCGTATAGCGCCTACCAAGCGGCAACCATCCAATGGAACTCCAATGGTCGACTGCAAGTCGGCCGGCGCCCGCAGCTGCAAGATGCACGCCAAAAACGATGAGCATCGCGGAGGGAAAGGCTTGGCGAACGCCGCCCGACAGATCGACCATTGTTAGCGCGACAACAAAGTTGAATGCGCAGAGCAACCCAAACCAACGGGTGGCGAAGCCCAACATAAATGCCATGCCACAAGCGAATTGGGCCCAGACCGACAAGGGGGCCAGAACGTGCGGGGAAGGAAAGCCATGTGCTTTCAGAAACGCAACGAACTCTGCCATGCGTGAGGTGTCAACGATGTTGTCCCAAACACCCCAGATCAAAAACGAACCGACAAGCACGCGCCAACAAAAGATCGTCATGTCGGGTGGCGACAGGCCTTTAACTTTTGATTCCGCAAACATGATCCCGCTTTCGATGGCTTTGACCAAACCCGATAAACTATCGTGTTTGGTCGGTCAACGGGATAAGGTGAAGCGAGTTTGCAAAACGGGTGCAGAGATTATATTCAGGCGGTCAACTACGTTAGAGGTAGATCGCGAAGTGTTTTCAACGCAATGACAATGGAATTGGATCGTCAAAAGCTCCCGCTGAAGCCCGTTCAGAAACGCAGTCGCGAGCGGAGTGAGCATATATTATCGGTCGCCGAGGAAATGCTGTTGGAGCCGGGTAACGATTCGTTCCGCATGAGCGATCTGGTGGCGCGGAGCGGCGTACCGATCGGATCGCTCTACCAGTATTTCCCCAGCAGGAGCGCGGTTATCGGTGCGCTTGCTGATAGACACAACGAGGTCGGCAGGCGCTGCGTCGAGGACATATTGGCGCCTGTCGGCGATCTCGACGCATTTCTGCGTGCCCTCGACGATATTGTTGACGGCTTTTATCAAATGTTTCGCGATTACCCCGTCATGAAGCCAATATGGGAAGCTACGCAGTCCGACGCCTATCTGAAGTCGCTAGATGAGCAAGATGTCCATCATCATTCGATGATATTATTGGCAGCCTATCGGCGCGCGGTGCCGCAGGTTTCGGGTCCGGAGGCGGAAGTCAAATGCCGACTTGTGAACGAACTGATGGCGTCCGCAGTGCGACAAGCGGTCCGGCTTGACCAGCCGGAGGCGCTACAGAGCCTAACTCTCTTCAAAAGGGTATCAAAGCATTCTTTGTGTAAGAGGTCCGCATTAGTTCATAAAAGCGATGACCATGCCGCCGCAGCGTGGACACCGAAGCGAACAGGGCAAAGTAACTTCGATACCTCTCAGGTAGTAGCGCCACAGCATTCTGCCATTTAATCTGGGCTCAAGTTTGCTCGGAGATTTGGTGATGTTTGTTGTAATGGGCGCGTCTGGGCGCGTCGGCGGGCGGGTTGTCGAAATTTTGGCGCGAGCGCAGCTTCCTGTCCGAGCGATCAGCCGTCAGGCACGAGAGGAAAGTCGGCCCAATGTCGAATGGGCAGTCGCAGATGCCTTCGACCCGGAATCACTCGCTGAAGCGTTCAAGGGTGCAACTTCCGTTTTCGTGCTGAACGCCATTTCGCCCGACGTTTCCGATGTGCACAATGAAGCCTCGCGGCTTTCTGCGTCGATCAGCGCGGCGCTGCTAAAAGCTTCTGTTCCCCATGTCGTTGCCTTATCGTCACAGGGTGCGCAGATTCCGACAGGAACGGGCGTTGTCATTTCTCTGAACGGCTTTGAGGCTGCCTTGCGGGAGACCGGACTGGGTGTCACTTATCTGCGCCCGGCCTTCTTCATGGAGTCATGGGTGCCGCTTGCTCTATCGGCGGCAGAAACCGGCGTCTTTCCTGCGTTTTTGAATCCACCTGAAAAAGCTGTTGATACAGTATCGGCGCTGGATGTCGGGCGTATAGCCGCAGAATCGCTTTTGGCTCGTGAGCCGGGCATTGTGAACATTACTGGCCCGATGCGTTATAGCGATGAAGATGCGGCTAGAATTTGCGCGGAGCTGCTGGATCGAGACATCATGACAGTGCCGATACCGGCTAGTGAGGTAGCCTCAGCGCATGTGGCAGTCGGCCTAAGCCCATCTTATGCCTCGGCAATCGCCGAAATGTACGGCGCGATCAACGCAGATGCCATCCCTTTTGAACAAATCGGTCGCGCAGCTTCTGGCAAGACGACGCTCTATGAAGTTCTAGGAAGTGGCCTTTCTTCACCCACATGATTTGAAAAGCCAAAAAGAATGGAGTCTGCGGTGCAGCTAAAGCGAATGATATTATTGAACTACTCACAAGGTAGCTGATTGGTGCTGGGGATGTCGATAATCGGGGTAGGGAGTGAACGGCGGTAATGCCGGTCATAGCGATAAAGATAGTTTGCGCGACGCCATCGGGTCTGCGGCTCGCGCGCTCGGCTTGGAGCGGTGACCGCTGTTGGTCTCCCCCTTTGCAGCAATGTGATTGCTGCTCCAAGCCGACCTTTTTTGAGCGCAGCTCTTCGGGTGCAAAATATTGATGTGAGGGGGGAGGAATGTGATTAAATCAGCAGTGATGGCGGCCGGTGCATTGGTTTTGGCAGCGCCGACGGCCGCGCAGGGGCCGATAATCAACTCGGTTGATGTCGAGCGCTTTTTTGCCGCATATGATCGGCATGGCGGCTCGCTCGATGCGGAAACTCTTCAGCGAGAATATTTCGACCCGGCAACACCCGGCCTATCGGAATTTGCGCGATTACGGCGCGTTTCGGCAGAGAGCGTTGCTCGCAAATTGAAAGCCGATCCGGCACTATACGTCAATGCTCGTGGGTGTGCCGCCGTCATTCCGCGCGTTCGCACTCGTCTTGAAAAGGCCCTCTCGGAGCTGAGGCGCTCCTATACCGACGCGAAGATGGCACCGCTTCACATTGTTGTCGGGCATGGCAGGCCGGTTGCCGTTGGCAATCCTACGGGCGCATATATCGGCCTGGAAGCGCTTTGCGCATGGACCGTTCCCAACCCAGACGTCGAAGACCGTTTCGTTCACGTCATTGCGCATGAATATGTCCATGTGCAACAGCCTCGCGCCGCACAAAGCGAGGAGCAGGCTTCGGTGCTGCTGGCGGCGCTGATGGAGGGCGGCGCAGAGTTTGTCGCCGAGTTGATATCGGGTTCGGTCGCCTATGAGCATTTCGCGGCCGCGACCAAAGGCAAAGAATTGGCCATCGAGTCCCAATTTCTTCACGATATCGATGCGCCAGCCATGGGGTCGAAGTGGGTGTTCAACGGGTTTGGAACGCCAGAAGAGCCAGGAGACCTTGGCTATTGGGTCGGCTACCGGATTTGCAAAGCCTATTATTTGAAGGCCAAGGACAAGCGCCAGGCGCTCAGGGACATCATCGAACTGAAGGACTTACACGCGATCCTCAAGCGCAGCGGCTGGAAACCGGGAATGGTGCTCGCTAGCAAGGTTCCTCCTGTGAAGGGCCGTTCCTGATGCAAGCGGGAGAACAAGCTCAAAGCGACGGCGCGCAATCGGGCCGTCGCATCGTCCTTTTTGTCGCGTTGGCGTTTCTGCTCTCGATACCGGGGTATTGCGCCCATATCCTGATCGCGGACACATCAATGGGCCGCAACTATACCGTTGGCCTGATGTGGGCGCCCGGACTCGCTGCCTTCGCAACGATTTGGCTCACCAACGACAAGCTTTCGGCAATCGGATGGCAATGGGGCGAGTGGCGCTGGAACATCGCAGGTTACTTCATTCCATTTGGATACACGTTGCTCGCGTATGTTGGTCTCGCAATTGTCGGCGTAGTTACACTTGGTTCGCCGGAGGCTGTTTCAGCGATGGTGGGCAAGCTGGGCTTTAGTCCAGCTGGTGATGCTCAAGGCACACTATCTGCGATCTGGTCGATAGTGACATTTACACTGGTCGCGGCGCTTCCCGGCATTGTTATTGGTGTTTCAAGTGCGTTGGGCGAGGAAATTGGGTGGCGCGGATATCTTGTGCCGAAGCTGATGGAGCGTATGGGCTTCTGGGGAACAACATTGGTTTCCGGCTGCATTTGGGGCGTGTGGCATATGCCCATTCTGCTATTCGGGAACTACAATAATGGCACCGAGTGGTGGTATGGAATGACCTGCTT
This sequence comes from Sphingopyxis sp., assembly GCA_012035435.1. The sequence continues at coordinate 18,152 of JAAUPH010000007.1, forward strand.
TGTCATTCTGGTGCTTTGCGGCAGCATGATTATGACATGGCTACGCTTACGGTCGGCAAGCGTATGGCCATGCGCAATTTTTCACGGAAGCCACAATCTTTTCATCCAGGTCGTGTTTGCATCGATCGCCCTTTCGGACGATCCTGATGCTGCATATTATGTCGGCGAGTTCGGTGCAGCGGCTCCGCTTGCAATGCTGCTATTTTGTGCCGTTCTATATTTCCGCATGAACAAATCCGCTGGTATCAAAGAATGAATTTCGGTCAGCGGGGGTTCGGCAAATCCGCGAGAAACAAGAGATAGCAAAATGCTCAACCAGTCTTTGCTTGTCAGTTCGGCCGCGTGCGGCGTGATGGCGGGCATCTATTTCGCATTTTCTGTTTTCATCATGAAGGCGTTCGCATCGATGCCCGGACCAAGCGGCGCGGTTGCGATGCGCGCTATCAATGACGTAATCCTCAAGACGGCCTTCATGCCCTTGTTTTTTCTGTCCACTGCCTTGTGCGCTGTGCTTTCTATCTTTGCAGCCTTCAATTGGGAGGATCGCGGATCGGGCATTATTCTGTCGGCTGCACTCCTTTATGTTGTCGGCATGTTTGTAGTAACAGCCGCATTCAATGTGCCTTTGAACAACAAGCTTGCTGCCCTCAATATGCAGACAATCGATGTCGAGATTACGTGGAAGAGCTACGTTCAAATTTGGACAAATTATAATCACATTCGCGCAGTGTCGTCTCTAGGTGCATGCCTGCTATTTGCATATGCCTACAAGACGATCTGAGCGTTGCTGTGCGACGTTGCCGGTCATTTCCATATCGTGTCGGGGGTGTGCCGCGTCATCCTGCTTCGCCGCTGAAAATAAGAAGATGCCAAACCTGTGAGCATATTTGATCGACACGAAATGGTCGCCAACCGGCGTAACTTCATTGGCCTGCTCGCAGCCATTCCAGCAACAGTGATGGCCAAGCCTCCCAGCGTGGTCCGTCTTAAAGTTGGAGATCGCTTGCCGCGTTTCGACCTGATACGGCCCGGAAAGCGTAGCTATCTAATCTCGTCGTTGCACGACGGGCGTCATATTGCGCAGAACGTCTGGCAGCGACAGGTTGAATTCCAGCGCAGAAGCGGCAAGCTTGAACTGTGTATTCGCCAGCATTGGGACGGCGTTGGTGAAACGCCAGCCTTTGTCGAGCGTGAATCTTGGTTCGAGATGGGAACTTTCCGTCCTTCTACACACACCCGCATCACCACGCGGCAGGGCAAGAGAACGGTCGAAGGTTTCTTGTTTGGCGAGCGCGGAATTACCGGCCTGCTGGACTTGAAGGACAATGTTCACGTCGACTTTTCGGTACACAGCGAAGAGCCAATGTTCAATTTCGAGACGGACATGGAGATGCTTCAGGCACTGCCTTGGGCCGAGGGCTATGCGGTATCGATCCCCCTGTTTCATCCGGCGAGCAATAGTCAGCCCGCGCGCTACCTTTGGTCGGTGCTTGGGAATGAGGCATTGGTTGGTCCGGCGGGGTGGATCGATTGCTGGGTTGTTGGATGCGACTACAACTCAGCTGACCCCCCAACGCGCTTCTGGTTATCAAAAAATACACAACAGGTAATCAAGATGGAAAGCCCACCGGTAAATGATGTTGTTCGAAGGAAAACGTTGTTGTGGACCTGAATCCTAGTGCGGATGGCGGCAAACGGCGTGGACCCAACAGTCTAATTTTTAATGACCGCTCATTGCATCGATAGGGCGTGATTAGTTACCCACCAAAATGCGACGCTTAGACTGGACCTTGGCGGAAGTCCGCCAGGCGATCTGGCCTACAGTTGGCTAACTCAAGATCTAAGGCCAAAAACCAATATTGGTTACGATCGCTAAGCTGAATACCCCGTAGCGCCTTTGCAAACGTATAGTTGAACCATCGGTCCAGTGGCTATTAATTGCTCGGTAGTCAAAAGGATCAAGAGCCAACGAAAAAGGCAGAGGCAGAGGCATATGATCTTCAAAACGCAGGAAAAGCCGTCTGCCGAAGAGCGGAAAATCAGCCTGTAATGGCCTACTCCGTGGCCGCTGTCCTCACTCTGGCGTCGCAGTGCGCGCCAACCGTAGCACCCGAAACGGTACTTGCCATCATCCAAACCGAAAGCAGCGGCGAACCATTCGCACTCAATGTAAACGGCGGACGGCAACCCGCGCGCCAACATAACGCTGCTGATGCCGCTGCAACTGCGCGGCGCTTTGTCGCGGCAGGCTATTCGGTCGACCTGGGGCTTGGCCAGATCAACTCGCGCAACATGCGCTGGCTCGGGCTGACGTGGGATACCGTATTTGACCCCTGCGCCAATGTTGCGGCTTTGGCGCGCGTCCTTACCAAAAACTATAACGCGGTCAGCGCGGGACGTGATCCGCAAACCGCCCTCCGAGTCGCGCTCTCGATGTATAATACCGGAAGCCAGACGCGCGGTTTTCGCAATGGCTATGTCGCCAAGGTCGAACGCAACGCAGGCATCGCACAAAGTGCAGCCTCCGGCCCGGCGCTGATCTTCGCAACGGCTGCATCACCTCCGGTCGATCAACGCGCGATACTGTTGGCCGAAAACGCCGTGCTGGAACCGTCGCCGATTCAAACGCGCCCAGCACCACCGCCCAAGTGGAACGTCTTTGAACGCGCCGCCTACGACCGCGAAACTCAAATTCTTGCCGATAGCGAAAGGCCCAGCATATGAATATCATCCTGAAAGCCGGGCGCGGTATTGGGGCTTGGCGCGCATCCTTCGCCGCAAGATTCAATCGCCTTTCAAAGACCCGGCAAAACACTTTGATCTGGAGCATCGCGCTGTTGGCGGCGATGGTCGTGACATTCGCAAACCCCGATCCTGCCTACGCGCAGAATCTGGAGAGCTTCGCCAGCAAGGTGCGCGGACTGCTCTCATCGACCCTGTTGCGCACGCTGGCGGTTATTGCAGTCATCGTCACCGGTCTCCTCTGGTTCACCGGACGTGCTTCTACTGCGGTACTGGTCACGGTCATCATCGGCATTGCCATCGTGTTTTCCGCAGACGCCATTGTCGGCGCGATTGCTGGATAGCGCCATGACCGATGACACCGAAATCCTGACCAAGAACACCCTGTTCCTTGCGGTGACGCGCCCCGCGCTTTGGGCGGGCATTCCGATTGAGGCGGCGGTGTTGTTGCTCATAGGAAGCGCGTCGGTACTGATTTGGAGCAACAGCCCCGTCTATGCCGCGTTGGTCGTGGCATTCGGCTATTCGATCTCACGCTTGATCGTGCGCCATGACGTCAATGCGTTCCGTTTGCTGTTCCTTTGGGGTCGCACCAAGGCTGGCAACCGCAACCGGGCCTTCTGGGGCGGAAGCAGCTATTCTCCGTTGCCGCTCGACGGTTTGCGCCGGAAGGGGTTTGGACGTGGGGGCTTCGGTCGCCATGTCTAGGCTGCTCGCCTCCGGTAACGCTGTGCCGCTCAAGGTCGCGCAGCGCGAGGCATCGCCCGAAAAATTCCTGCCTTATGCACGCCACGTCAACGAAGAGATGGTTGCGCTCGATTCCGGTGACGTCATGCTGACCTTCGAGTTGCAAGGCCGCGCGTTCGAGACTGCCGATGTCCGCGACCTGAACGACTGGCACACCAAGCTCAACGGGATGCTCCGCAACCTGCACGACGAACGACTGTCGATCTGGACGCATTTGATCCGCCTGCGGGTCGATCAAATCCCAAGCGGAAAATTTAGCTCAGCGTTCGCTGCCGATCTCGACCGCGCCTATTTTGGGCGAATCAACCGGAAACGGATGTTTATCAACCGCTTCTTTGCGACGCTTGTGATCCGCCCTGCCGCCACTGGTGGCGACAAGATCATCCAGCTCTTCAAACGCAAGGTGTCCGGTGAAGCCAAACAAGGCCCGATGATCGACGAGTCGTTGATCGAGTTGCTCGACGACAAGGCGCGCGATTTCGAGAAACTGATGGCGCGCTGCGAACCGCGCCGCTGTGCCATCTATGAGCATCGCGGGCTGATGTTCTCGGAAACGATGGAAGTCGCCGACATGGTGATGACCGGTCGCCATCGCCGCGTGCCGGTAGTGCGCGGCCATCTCGGCGGCGCGCTCTACCGCTCGCGCACGATCTTCGGCGCGGAAACCATCGAAGTACGCGACGCCGACCGCTCCGCGCTCGGCGGCATCTTCGGAATCCGTGAATATCCCGCCCAAACCACCCCGCGCCAGTTTGAGGCTTTGCTTTCGGTCGATTTCGGGTTCGTGCAGACGCAGAGCTTCACGTTTCTTGGGCGGGCGGCGGCAACCGAAAAATTCCGGCTGCGGATGACGCAGATGGAAAACGCGGGCGATAGGGCAGTCAGTCAGGCCGATGCGCTGATTGATGCGGGCGACGACCTGATGTCGAACCGCTTCGTGCTGGGCGATCATCATTTCACGCTCGCGGTCTATGCCAGTTCGATGAAGGCGCTCCGCGACCATATGTCGGTCGCGCGGGCAGCCCTTGCCGATACTGGCATGGTCGCAGCGCGCGAAGGCGCGGCGCTTGAAGCTGCTTACTGGTCGCAGCTCGTTGGCAATTTTGCATGGCGCGCCCGGCCCGCACCAATCACGTCGCTCAATTTCGCGGCCTTTTCGCCGTTCCACACATTCCCGGCAGGCAGCGCCAGTGGCAACCATTGGGGCGATGCGATTGCTTTGCTCAAGACCAATGCCCGAAGCCCCTATTTCTTCAATTTCCATAAGGGCGATCTCGGCCACACACTGATCATCGGCCCGTCGGGCGGCGGCAAGACCGTGCTGCTCAACTTCTTGATGGCGCAGACCGAGAAGACTGGCGCGCGGCAGATATTCATCGACAAGGATCGAGGGGCGCAAATCTTTGTGCAGGCAAGCGGCGGCACCTATCTCGCGCTCCATAACGGCGTCCCGACCGGCTTCGCGCCACTGAAGGCGCTCGCCAACAAGGCCGAAGACAAGACTTTCCTCTCGCTGTTCATCCGCCAGCTCGTTCGCGCGGACGGCAAGCCGATTACCGTTCAGGAAGAACGGCTGATCGAAGACGGTATCAACGCCGTGATGAAGCTCGACGTTGCCGATCGTTCGCTGAGCGCGCTCCGATCAATGCTCGGCATGAAGGACGCCAGCGGCGTCGGTGCGCGGCTCGAAAAATGGACTTCCGAAGGTTCGCTCGGCTGGGTGTTCGACAATCCAGCGGATTCGATGACGCTCGACGCCAGGTTCATCGGCTTCGACATGACCGATTTTCTCGACAACGCCGACATTCGCACCCCGGTCATGCTCTACCTGTTCCACCGCATCGACCAGCTTCTGACTGGCGAGCGGATGGTCATCTGCATCGACGAATTCTGGAAGGCGCTTG